>CAMQTN010000045.1 GCA_947037115.1 uncultured Lachnospiraceae bacterium | reverse complement strand
AGAGCAGAGGACTGAAAATCCTCGTGTCACTGGTTCGATTCCGGTTCTGGGCATTAAAGGAAGGGAACTCTCATAATTACTGGATTCATGGTAGTTATGAGAGTTTTCATTTTCATGAGTTATTAACAGATTATGGCATGTCATGGATATTTAAGATTCCCAATAAACGGAATAATGGCGATAGGACAGAGGATTGATGGATACTGATAAAATCAAAAAAACCTGTCCCGGCTGCGGCGCGGGGATTCCCGATAAACAAACGACCTTTTGCCCATATTGCGGCAGAGAGCTTATTGATTTAAGCCGGAAGAATACGGATAGAAAAATTGCAGAAGTGAAAATGGTACAGGCTGAGACAATGGCCGTTCCAAAGAAATTGGGCGTTGTTGCAGCGGCTACGCTGTTTCTTTTGTTTTTGCTGTTTGCTATTGGTATTTTTTTCAATGTGCCGGAAAAGATAAAAGAAGCCTGGATGCTGGGAGAGATGGACAGCCTGTCCCGCGATATGCAAAAGGCGTATCAGGATGAAGACTGGGATCAGTTGGAACAGTATCTGATTTTTGAGTGTGAGGAGTATATCGGCGCGCCGGATTATTTTCTCTATCGCACCGCATGGTTTCTGCATACTTATCCGCCGCTTTTTGACGAGGCCCGTCAAGCACATGACAAAGAGGAAATGCTGTGGATTTATGAGACGTTGGCGAAAGATTACGATATGCGGGACGATGGAGTCTTTTTTCGGATTTACGAGACGGACGGCGACATAGAGGCGGCGCTGAAAGAGGAAGTGGAGAGGGAGACGAAAATACTGAAGGAGGAAGGATTGGAAGATGAAATGTACAAACTGCGGTTCTGATTTTGCCAGTGACCAGCTGCGGTGTCCGTACTGCGGTACGGTAAATGAATCGGCCCTGAAACTGGCAAAAGAGCTTCAAGCATATGATGCGGTTTATGAGCAAAAGCGGGATGAGCTTTTGGAAACCGGTACGAATCAGGTGCTTAAGCACCTCACGATTAAACTGGGAATTGTGTTTTTGGCGATTGTTATTTTCTCCTTTGGATTTATTGCCTTATACCAGTACCGATTTGGTGTGAGGTCATCTTATCAGGTGACGGGAACACGTCTTATGAAAAATAAGGAACAGATCGCCCGGTATATGGATGAGAAACAATACATACGCGCCTACCTTCTTGCATCCCGTACAGACCCAACAGGTGAGCTTTTTGAAAATTATCCGGAGTACGCGCAGGATCTTACTGATATTTACACCTATTGTCTTGTTCTGGTGAGCGTATTGCAGTCTATGGATTCGATGGATGAGGGGAATCACTATGCGTCTCTTGGGGACATAGAGTTGACCACCATTCAGATTTTTTATGGCAATGACAGTGGAGGCAGAGTAAAAGAGGATTTGGTTCGGGAGATTGACGGTTATTTAAAAAACTATTATCGACTGACGGATGAAGAAATTGAAAGACTGAAGGCGCTGGAAATAGGAGAACAGTTTACGCTGGACGGGAGCGCTGATATTGAGAGCATCACAAGGGAGAGGATGGAGGCATATTTTGGAAAGTAAAGCGGAAAGTAAGACTAGATATTATGTACTGATTATAGTATTTACGGTATTGTTTTTTGCCTGCATGTCATTCTGCTTTGTCAAGTTTGTGAGGCTTGCGCATGACCATCGGGTAAATTCCCTGTCTTACCGGATGGACAGTCTGGAGCTCGACGAAATGATGTTTGGAGTGGAACATGAGTTTTATTCTCTTTATTTCAATTATGACTATGAGGAGGAATTTGACGAGCGATGGGCATTTACTGACGCTTACCTGACCTATATGGAGGGCAGGATCTCTGAAGACAAATCATCTTATATTGAAGAGCTAAAGAACTATTTGGATACTGCTCCGGGAGGCGAGTGGGAGAGGACGGCCAGAAAATATCTGGAGGAGCTGGAGGGGCAGTAATTTGTCAAAAAGGGAGTCGGCGGCGTTATATTTTTAAGTACAGAAAATCTGAAATATGGCCGATATATTCCGTAGATCATTCTATAAAAGAATGCATTTGCAGGAGACGGAAGGCTGTATATGACGGAGAAAATGAGGATAAACAGGTGAAAGGTTTAAAAAAATCATTATCAGCAGTTTTTGATCATATCAGTGAATGCATGGCGCCTATTATTCCGATCGTCTTGGCAGGCGGTATTTTTAAGATGGTTGTGATTCTGCTCACTGCGGCACATGTCCTGACAGGGTCGACAGAGGTCATTCTGTCGGCGGTTGCCACGACCCCCTTCTATTTTCTGCCGGTCATGGTGGCCTTTTCTGCCGCAAAGCATTTTGACACTGATCCGATGCTTGCGATTGTCAGCGTGTGCGTGCTTCTCCTCCCGGATTTCACAGCGCTTATGGAAAGCGGTGAGAAGATTACTTTCGCAGGGATTCCGGTGGTGTCTGCGACTTATGCCTATAGTGTGATACCGATTATATTATTGATATATTGCATGTCACATATTGCGAGATTTTTTAAGCGTGTGATAAAAGAAAGCCTGCAGCCTTATCTGCTGGCGTCGTGCGTTATTTTTATCACGGCGCTTCTGGGAATTTTGATTATTGAGCCGGCGGTAAGCCTGATCAGTAATGCGCTGGCGGATGCCCTGAATGTGATGCAGGACAGAGCGCCTGTTGTGGCGTGGGGTGTCTTTGCCGGACTTACGATTTTTCTGGTATCAACGGGAATGCATTGGATTTTTATGACACTGGCAATTACCCAGATCGGGCTCACTGGAGTAGACTATGGTATTATGGTTGCGTTATTTATCTCCAATATGGGGCTGGCAGGCTGTGATCTGGGTGTGTTCATTAAGTCGAAAAATAAGGAATTGAAAACCATGGCTTTAAGCGCCATGGTTACGGCACTCATTCCGGGCATTGCAGAGCCATCCATTTTTGGGATCTGCCTGAAAGAAAAGACGCCGGCTGTAGCCAATATTCTGGGCTGTATGGTGGCAGGTGTGGTGCAGGGTCTGATCACGGTTCATGCATTTATCTATACATTTCCGAGTATTCCTTCGGTGTTGATGTTCTATAGTATGGAGGAGCCGGGTAATCTGATTAAGGCGATTGTGGTAGCGGTGGTCAGTTTTGTAAGCTGCGCGGTCTTAACGATGGCGCTTTATAGGGATAAGACGGAAACCGGGGAGAAGGAAGCGGCGTAGGATCCGCCTGACGATAGATACGGGGGATGGGAACTGACATGAAAAAGCTGTTGTTTTTTACAGGAGATATCGAGACGCAGGGGTATTTTTCCCTACAGATTGCTGAGGCGATGGAGAAGTTTGGGCATAAGACCTTTATCTATGATCTGAGCAGGCCCTGGGAGAGCACGGAAAAGTTTTTTCGGTTTTTTGAGGAGGATAATACGGCGCTTATCAATTTTAATTTTCACGGGATGAGCGGAGAAGAATATTTTCTGGATGAAAACGATACGATGATGTGGGAGGCGCTTCGCATTCCAAGTTATAACATTGTGGTGGATCATCCCATGTACTATCATCATTTTTTGGAGAAGGTGCCGGCAAATTACTGTCACATCAGCATTGACAGAAACCACGAGGCATACATGCGCAGGTTTTTCCCGGAGATTCAAAGCGGGCCTTTCCTGCCGCTTGCGGGCACACAGCTATATCCGAATAAGACAAATGTGCCGATTGTATACCGGAAGTATGATGTGACGATGGTGGGGAACTATTGCAGGCCTTCTACGTTTGACAAATATATTACAAGGATTGATGATGAATACGAGGCGTTTTATCGTGATATGATAGACGACCTCCTGTCCAACCCGCACAAAACAGTGGAGGAGGTAGCGGAGGCGCATCTAAGGGCGGAGCTGGAAGAGCTGCCTGAGGATGAATTTAAGAAAGCTATGGCGGCGCTCACCTTTATTGATTTATATGTGCGCTATACGTTCAGGGGACGGGCGGTGCAGGTGCTGGCGGATGCCGGAATAAAGGTTCACGTTTTCGGTGACGGATGGGATCTTTTGGACTGTAAACATCCGGAAAACCTGATGATAATGAACAGCCTGAATTCAGAGGGATGTTTGAAAAAGCTGTGTCAGACCAAACTTTCTCTCAATGTAATGCCCTGGTTTAAGGATGGCGCGCACGACAGAATCTTTAATACCATGTTGAACGGGGCTGTCTGCCTGACGGACAGCAGTGTGTATTTGGATGAGATTTTACATGATGGCACAGACTGCAGTATCTATTCCCTCTCTGAGATGGAAAAACTGCCGGAAATAGCAAGAGGACTGCTGGAAGAGCCGGATCGTATGCAGCGGATCGCGGATAGTGGTTATGAGATGGCGAAAGCAGGGCACACTTGGGCGCACCGGGCGGAGTTGCTGCATGATTTAATTGGATAATACAGAAAAAGGGGAACAAATCTATATGAACTTTTTGCAGGGAATCAGACAAAGACGCAAAGAACGTCTTCGCAGGCTCTATGAACGACAGAAAAGGATACACAGACTTCTTCGTGAGCATGGAGAGGATATTTTGAAGTCGGAGAATTTCAGGAGCACCAGAGCCCATATTCAGCACGGCACAATGACCGTACACAATCATTGTATGAATGTGGCCCGATACAGCCTGCTTCTGAATAAAAAGCTGGGGATCGGCTGCAACAAGCATGATCTGATCCGGGGTGCGCTTTTGCATGATTATTTTCTATATGACTGGCATGATAAAGAGTATCTGGCGCACAGACAGCGTCTGCACGGTTTTCATCATCCGGCGACGGCGCTTCATAACGCGGAGAAGGAATATCAGTTAAACGACATCCAGCGCGAGATTATAAAGAAGCATATGTGGCCGCTTTCTGTGGTGCCGCCCACTTGCAGAGAGGCCTGGGTTGTGACGGCGGCGGATAAGTATTGCTCATTGATGGAGACGGTCGGTATTCACAAAGGACATGGGGCGCAGGCTTCATGAGTGTGCAGGAAAGTCTGTATCAGGCTCTCTCCGCATATTGCGGGAGTGACTTTTACCCCTGTCATATGCCGGGGCATAAACGCAGCGCCGCAAGCGGGGAGATGGCGGATTTTTATAAGATTGACATTACGGAGATCGACGGCTTTGACAATCTCCATCAGGCGGAAGGGATTCTGTTAGATGCGCAGAAAAGGGCAAATCGTCTCTATGGGACGGATGAGACGTTTTTTCTCGTAAACGGGAGCACCTGTGGGGTGCTGGCGGCTGTCATGGCGGCGGCAAAGCCCGGAGATGAGATCCTGATGGCACGCAACTGTCATAAATCCGCATATCACGCGGCGATTTTACAGGGACTGCGGGTGCACTATTATTATCCGGGAATGATTCGGGAATATGATATCTGTGACGGAGCCAGTCCTGAGGAGATCGGACGGCTTTTGGACCGGTTTCCTGAATGTAGGGCGGTGGTCGTCACATCGCCCACCTACGAGGGCGTCATCTCGGATGTGAAAGAAATTGCAGCCGTGGTGCATGAACGGGATAAGATTCTGATTGTGGATGAGGCACACGGAGCCCACCTGGGACTGTGTTGTGTGACAGGAAGCAGCGAAGTGATTCGGGAGCAGGCAGACGGGACATTGCGGGATGCAGATCTGGTGGTCCACAGTCTTCACAAAACCCTTCCGTCCATGACACAGACAGCGCTTCTGCATGTGAACGGTAACAGGGTAGACCGTATAAAACTGCGCAGGTATCTTTCCATGCTGCAAAGCAGCAGCCCTTCTTATGTACTTATGGCGAGTATGGATTCCTGCATGCGCTTTCTGGAAGAGCAGGGACAGACGCGGTTTGCTGCCATGCAGATGCATTATAAAGTTTTCTGTAGAAAATTAGAAAATTTACAGTATATCCGCATTGGAAAAATGACAGATTTGTCGGAAAAAAACTATGCACTGGCAGACTGGGATATCGGAAAAGTAGTAATTTCTGTCAAGGGAACCAATTTGTCGGGCAAAGAACTCAGTGATATTCTGCGGGAAGAGTATCATTTGGAGCTGGAAATGGCGGCAGAAACTTACGCGCTGGCCATGATGACGCTGATGGATGAGGCGGAAGGATGGCAGAGATTGGCTGGCGCGCTGATAGAGATAGATGGTAGGATAGAGAAGGAACCGTCACAGCCTGTCAAAAAAAGTCCGGTTTCCGGCGGGGAAAAACTGACCATGGCACAGGCCTTTCACAGCCTGCGTGAAGAGACTGCCCTGGAGAATGCGGCCGGCAGAATTTCAGCAGATTTTATTACCCCTTATCCACCGGGAGTCCCGCTTGTGGCGCCGGGAGAGTTGATGGATAATGAACTGATCGGTGAGATTAAAAAATATCTGGGGACGGGTCTTTGTGTGCAGGGGGTCTCGCCTGAGGGCAGAATCGGTGTTGTAGTTGAAATTCCTGACAAAGTATGGCATTATTAATGTGTGATGAAGTTCCAAAAACATCCCGCCATTGGACGGGATATCAGTAACTTCTGTATCTCACACGGCAGAATGCCAGAAAGTCGGCATTCTCCGCATGAATGAGGTTAGGGATAATGATAAAATGGGAAAAATAGTGTGCCTGATGGGCAAAAGTTCATCGGGAAAAGATACCATTTATAAAAGACTGCTGACGCAAAAAAGCGTTCCGCTTAAAACGATAGTGCCGTACACGACCCGGCCGATCCGGGTGGGAGAACAGGAGGGCGTGGAGTACCACTTTACAGATGAAGAGGGATTTCAGAAACTTCTTGCACAGGGAGCTGTGGTGGAAGCCAGAGCTTATGATACCTGTTACGGTATCTGGCGGTATTTTACTGTGGCGGACGATAAGATTGATCTCTCCGAACATTCGTATGTGTTGATTGGTACGCCGGAAGCGTATATACAGCTTCGCGGGTTTTACGGCGCGGATAAAGTTCTGCCCGTCATGATTGAGCTGGACGACGGGGTGCGCCTGCAGCGGGCTCTGGATCGGGAGAAGGCGCAGGATCATCCGAAGTATGAAGAATTGTGCCGCCGCTATCTGGCGGATGCACAGGACTTTTCCGAGGAGAAACTGGCCTGTTCGAAAATTGACAGGACATTTTACAATGGTCAGCTGGATGGCTGTATCAATGAAATTACGGATTATTTGCAGAAACATTTGAATTAGGACAGGGGGTGACAGGAGTGGATATTAAAGTAAACCAGATACAGCAGGCGCCGCAGATAGAACAGCCAACGCAGGCACAGGAGACTGACGGCACCTTCAAGTTTACTCTTGTCAGCAGGATTGAGGAGCAGGATCTGCAAAATGCCCTGATCGGCATGATGGAGGAGATTACCAGACAGGGAGATAAGCTCGCAAAACACCGCGACATCAAAGACATGAAACGCTACCGCGCGTTGGTGAAGGACTTTTTGAATGAAGTTGTCAACCGCTCCCATGCTTTTTCCAGAGAGAATTTTCTGGACAGAAGAGGACGCCACAGGGTGTACGGAATCATTCGCCTGATCGACCAGAACCTGGATCAACTGGCGCAGGAGCTGGTGAAGGATGAGCAGGATAACCTTTCCATTCTGGAAAAGATCGGGGAGATCAGAGGGCTGCTGTTGGATATTTTCACTTGAATTGCGCAGTGCAGGCAGGTACTTTACGGGGGGATACAGATGGCAAAGTTTTCGGATATTGTCGGACAGGAAGAGCTAAAGAAGCACATACAGAGTGCGATTGAGATGGACAAGGTTTCCCATGCTTATATTATCAACGGGGAGCGCAACGCGGGCAAAGAATTTATCGCCCGTCTTTTTGCCATGACCTTGCAGTGTGAAAAAGGCGGAACAGAGCCTTGCGGGGAATGTCACTCCTGCAGGCAGGCGGCGAGCCGCAATCAGCCGGATATTATTTTTGTCAGTCATGAAAAGCCAAACACCATCGGCGTAGAGGATATCAGGGAACAGATCAATAGTGATATCGGAATTAAGCCCTACAGCAGCCCGCGTAAGATCTATATCATGAACGAGGGCGAAAAAATGACGCCCCAGGCGCAGAATGCACTCCTGAAGACGCTGGAGGAGCCGCCGGCGTATGCGGTAATCATGATTCTTACCTCCAATGTGGAGGCGCTTCTGCCGACGATTATCAGCCGGTGTGTGGTTTTGAATATGAAGCCTGTGCAGGACGCGCTGGTAAAGAAATATTTGATGGAAGAGCTGGCTGTCCCTGATTACAAGGCGAATATCTGCGTTGCTTTCGCAAGAGGGAACGTGGGAAAAGCAAAGCATCTGGCGGGCAGCGAGGAGTTCGAGAAAGTCAAGGACGAAGCCATATCATTGGTAAAATACATTACCGATATGGAGATCAATGAGATTGTCAAGGCCATTAAGAAGATAACGGAATACAATTTGGATATAAACGACTATCTTGACATCCTGACAGTGTGGTACAGGGATGTCCTTTTCTTCAAGGCGACGAAAGATATGAACAGCCTGATTTTCCGCAATGAGATCCAGCAGATCAGGAGAGTGGCGGACAGGAGCACATACGAGGGGATCGAGACGATCGTGAATGCGCTCCAGCAGGCGAAGAGAAGGCTGGAGGCCAATGTCAATTTTGATCTGACGATGGAACTTTTGCTTCTTACGATCAAGGAGAATTAAAGACAGACCGTGACAGGAAATCTTGCGGTGCATAAATTTTGGAGGTTTATAGATTATGATTAAGGTAATAGGCGTGCGTTTTCGGACGGCGGGTAAGATATATTTTTTTAATCCGGGTAGTTTTGAGATTAAGCAGGGCGATCATGTGATCGTGGAGACTGCCAGGGGAATTGAGTATGGCACGGTGATCGGCGCACCGAAAGAGGTGGAGGAGGATAAGGTGGTACAGCCTCTGAAGTCGGTTCTTCGGATTGCGAACAGGAAGGACGATGAACAGGAGGCGGCGAACAGACAGAAGGAGAAAGAAGCGTTTAAGATATGTCTTGAGAAGATCAGAAAACACGGCCTGCAGATGAAGCTGATTGACGCGGAATACACCTTTGACAACAATAAGGTACTCTTCTATTTCACGGCGGATGGCCGAATTGATTTCAGGGAGCTGGTTAAGGATCTGGCTTCGGTTTTTAAGACAAGGATAGAGCTGCGTCAGATCGGTGTGAGGGATGAGACAAAAATTTTGGGCGGCATCGGTATCTGTGGAAGACCTCTGTGCTGCCATACGCACTTGTCTGAGTTTGCGCCGGTATCCATCAAGATGGCGAAGGAACAGAATCTCTCCTTAAATCCGACTAAAATTTCCGGTGTCTGCGGCAGACTGATGTGTTGTCTGAAAAATGAGGAAGAGACTTATGAGGAGCTAAACAGAAAACTCCCGAACGTGGGTGATTTTGTGACCACTGACGACGGCTTAAAGGGTGAGGTGCAGAGTGTAAATGTCCTGCGTCAGCTTGTGAAGGTGATTGTGGATGTGGGTGATGAGAAGGAGATTCAGGAATACCGGGCGGATCAGCTCCGCTTTAAGAAAAGACATGGCAAGAACCGCAGGGTGGAGACCAATGACGCCGAACTGAAAGAGCTTGAAAAATTGGAAAAGAAGGACGTGGCAGGAAAATAAATCGGAGAACGGGCTGTGTCGAAACGGGATATACTTCTGAAAGAAAACGAGAGAATAGACGATTTGCAAAGAAACGGGTACTGTATCATACAGGACCCGGATCGTTTCTGTTTTGGAATGGATGCGGTGCTTTTGTCCGGTTTTGCCGTTGTGAAGGATGGCGCCCGGGTGCTGGATCTGGGAACAGGTACGGGGATTATTCCTATTCTGCTTGAGGCAAAGACAGGGGCGGCTCATTTGACCGGACTGGAGATTCAGGTGGACAGTGCAGATATGGCCGGGCGCAGTATAGCCTTAAACGGACTGGAAGGGAAAATAAATATTGTCACGGGAGATATTAAGGAGGCAGACAAGCTGTTTGATGCTGCTTCCTTTGACGTTATAACCTGTAACCCGCCTTATATGATTGGGCAGCACGGGCTGAAAAACCCGGAGGATGCGAAGGCGATTGCCAGACATGAAATCCTCTGTACGCTGGAGGATGTGGTGTCGCAGGCGGCCAGACTTCTTGTGCCGGGCGGGAAACTTTTTCTGGTGCACCGGCCGTTTCGGCTGGCGGAGATTATCGTGACACTGAAAAAATATAAACTGGAACCCAAACGGATGCGGCTGGTATATCCCTTCGCGGACAAAGAGCCGAATATGGTTTTGCTGGAGGCAGCCAGAGGCGGAAGGCCGCGTATGACTGTGGAGAAACCGTTGATTGTGTACAGCAGTCCGGGCGTGTACATGCCGGAGATATACGAAGTGTATGGATATTAGGATTTTTTACAACGTTAAAACCAATCTGTGTATTTTTCTTTTATTACTGGGAATTGGCGGTCTGAGTGCCGGATGTGGAAATAACGCGGAAGAGACGATGGCGGAATCGGAGACTGTGGCAGAACCTGTGAATGAAGACACCGCGCAGGACAAGCGGACGGAGAGCGTGTCGGAAAACGACGGCGCGAATGAGGCCGGCGTGCGGGCCGAAGAGGAGAAGGAAGCCGGAAAGGATGCCTCTGAGGAGGATGCACGTCCGGCGCCTGTAAAAGTTAAGGGGATTTACGTCAGCGGACCGGTGGCCGGGATTGCAAAAATGGATGAACTGATCGATCTGGTAGACCGGACAGAATTGAACGCAATGGTTATTGACGTCAAGAACGATGAGGGTAAAGTGACTTATAAAATGCAGTCCGCCCAGGTGCAGGAGCTGGAAGCTGCCGCCGGATACATACCAGATATCAGTGCACTTGTAAAAAAATGTAAGGAAAAAGATATTTATCTGATTGCAAGAATTGTGGCTTTTCGCGATCCCTATCTGGCACAGAGGAAGCCGGAGTGGGCGGTGCATGACAGGAACGGAGCGGTTTTTTTTGATAAAAACGGTATGGCGTGGGTCAATCCCTATCAGCGGGAAGTGTGGGACTATCTGGTGGAGGTCGCTTCCCAGGCAGCGGCAGACGGCTTCGATGAGGTTCAATTTGATTATATACGTTTTTCCACGGATATCAGAGAGGAAGAGGTGGATTACGGGCCGGAGGCGGAAAAAACCGACAAGATTGAGATCATTACAGAGTTTACAAAGTATCTCTACGGGAAACTAAGGCCCTGCGGGGTGTATGTGGCGGCAGATGTGTTCGGCACGGTGATCGACAACGGCACAGACCAGAAGATTGTCGGGCAGGATTATGTCAGGATGGCGGAGCACCTTGACTATATTTGTCCTATGGTTTATCCATCCCATTATTATAATGGCGCCTATGGGATATCTGTGCCGGATGCAGACCCCTATGCCACGATTTATGCGGCGGCGTCTTCCTCGGCACGTCAGTTGGAGACGGCGCCCGGAGGGAATCGGGCACATGTGCGGTTGTGGCTGCAGAGTTTTACCGCAAGCTGGGTTCCGGACCATATCAGTTACGGGCCGCGCCAGATACGGGAGCAGATCAGGGGTGCATATGACGCGGGATACGAGGAGTGGATACTCTGGAATGCGGCGGTCAACTATCAACCGGATTCGCTGCTTACGCCAGAGGAAGCAGAGGCGGAGAGGCAGCGGTGGGAGGCAGACGGGCCGGAACCGGAGGAATCCGTGTCTGAAAATTCTTTACAGATGCCCGGCGCGGCCGAACCGGAGCAGTAGGAAGACAAGGAGAAAAGGCATATGGCGGGAATGCTATATCTGTGTGCGACGCCCATCGGGAATTTGGGTGATATGACGCCTCGGGTGACAGAGACCCTTGACAGTGTGGATTTGATTGCCGCCGAGGATACCCGAAACAGCATCAGGCTCCTGAATCATTTTGGGATCAGGACTTCTATGACAAGTTATCATGAATATAATAAAGTAGAAAAAGCAGACTACCTTGTGGAACAGTTATTGCAGGGCAAAAATGTGGCGTTGATTTCGGATGCGGGAACGCCTGCCATTTCCGATCCCGGGGAGGTACTCGTGCGTAAGTGTCAGGAGGCGGGCATTACCGTCACTTCGCTGCCGGGGCCTGTGGCCTGTATTACGGCGCTCACTTTGTCGGGGCTTTCCACCAGAAGATTTTGTTTTGAGGGATTTCTGCCCTCGGACAGGAAGGAGAAGGCGCAGATACTCTCGGAGCTTAAGGAGGAATCCCGGACCATTCTTATTTATGAAGCGCCACATCATCTGGTGCGGACACTGCAGGAGTTATATGGGACACTGGGAAACCGCAGGATCACGCTTTGCCGGGAGCTGACGAAAAAATTTGAGACGATAATGCCCACAACCATTGAAGAGGCGCTTTCCTGCTATGAGACGGAAGAACCCCGCGGGGAATATGTACTTGTGGTGGAGGGCAAGAGCCTGCGGCAGAAGAAAGAGGAGCAGCAGGCGTCCTGGCAGAGCATGGCCATAGAGGAGCATATGGCATTTTATACGGAGGGGGGAATGGATGACAAAGCCGCCATGAAGCAGGTCGCAAAAGACCGGGGTGTGCCAAAACGAGAAATTTATCAATATTTATTGTCAAAGTGATTGACAAAACTGACAGAATCCGTAAAATTATGATTGACAAACAGTGGGACAGATCATATACTTTGAATATCAAACTATCTTAATGGCGAAAAGGAGAACAGGAAAATGTTAGAGAGAGTTATCGAGATCATTCAGGAGCAGTTAAACTTGGACGGCGTGGAGATCACGGAGGATTCTTCCTTCAAAGAGGATCTGGGCGCAGATTCCCTGGACTTATTTGAGCTGGTAATGGCTTTCGAGGAGGAGTACGGCGTGGAGATTCCCTCTGAGGATTTGGAGCAGATCACAACCGTTGGCGCAGTTGTGGAGTATATGAAGAGTAAGGGCGTAGAGGCATAGGATGAAGAAAAAAATTACAGAGCTGCTGGGCATTGAATATCCGATCCTGCAGGGCGGCATGGCCTGGGTGGCAGAGTATCATCTGGCGGCGGCAGCATCGGAGGCAGGGGCACTGGGAATTATCGGTGCGGGCGGCGCCCCGGCGGCTTTTGTGCGTGAACAGGTACAGAAGACGAAGGAGCTGACAGATAAGCCTTTCGGCGTTAATGTGATGCTTATGAATCCCGAGGCGGATGATATTGCCAGAATGATCGTGGAAGAGGGCGTTAAGGTGGTGACCACTGGCGCAGGTAATCCCGGCAAATATATGGCGATGTGGAAGGAAGCGGGAATTAAAGTGATTCCTGTAGTGGCGAGCGTTGCACTTGCAAAGATGATGGAGCGCGCGGGCGCAGACGCCGTCATAGCAGAGGGCATGGAGTCCGGCGGGCATATCGGTGAGGCGACCACAATGACTCTTGTACCGCAGGTGGTGGATGCGGTGAACATCCCCGTGATAGCGGCAGGAGGTATTGCAGACGGCAGAGGTTTTGCGGCTGCGATGATGCTGGGTGCGGAAGCTGTGCAGATCGGCACAAGATTCCTTGTGGCACAGGAATGCACCGTACATGAAAATTATAAAAAGAAAGTGATAGCGGCGAAGGACATAGATTCTGAGGTTACAGGCCGGTCAAACGGGCATCCCGTCCGCCAGATCCGCAATAAGCTGACCAGAGAATATCTTCAGATGGAGAAGGATGGCGCTTCCTTGGAGGAGATGGAAAAACTTACATTGGGTTCTTTGCGCAAGGCTGTAGTAGAGGGCGACATGGTATCGGGAACCATTATGGCAGGGCAGATTGCCGGGATGGTAAAGAAGGAGCAGACCTGCGCGGAGATTGTTCGGGAGATTATAGCGGAAGCCGAGACACTTTTAAACAGCTAAGACTGGGCAAGCTGTGAGGCTTGCCCTTTTCTGCGGACAATTACTTTGAAATTCAAAATATTTTACATTGCAAGGGGAAACACTTAGGAAAGGAAGGGTATTCTATTATGGGTAAGACAGCTTTCATGTTCCCGGGACAGGGAGCGCAGTATGTGGGGATGGGAAAAGATTTTTACGAGCAGATCCCGGTATGTAAGGAGATGTTCGAACTGGCGGGCAGAGCCAGCGGCCTTGATGTCGTGGCGCTTTGTTTTGAGGAAAATGAGCAGATCAATATTACGGAATACACCCAGATTGCTATGCTGGCGGCGGAGGTTGCCATGCTGAAGGCAGTGGAGGAGAAGGGTGTGAAACCTGACGTGACAGGGGGCTTAAGTCTTGGCGAGTATGGTGCACTTGTGGCCAGCGGTGTGATGAGTCCGGAGGACGTGTTTAAGGTAGTGCGCAAGCGCGGTATTTATATGCAGGAGGCAGTGCCGCAGGGCGGCGCCATGGTGGCGGTGCTGGGGCTTGACACAGCGGTGATCGAGAAGATCTGTGAGGAGACAGAGGGGTGTGTGTCCATTGCAAACTATAACTGCCCCGGGCAGATTGTCATAACAGGCGAAGAAGGTGCGGCTCAGGCTGCAGTGGAGAAACTGAAGGAAGCAGGGGCGAAGAAATGCGTGAAACTGAATGTGAGCGGCCCTTTCCACTCTCCGCTGCTTGTGGGGGCGGGTGAGAAACTTGCCGCAGAGCTTGACAAGGTGGAGATCTGCGATATTGCCATTCCTTATATTGCCAATGTGACCGCGGATTACGTAGCGGAGAAGGAACAGGTAAAGCCTCTTCTGGAGAAACAGGTGTCTTCCTCTGTGAGGTGGCAGCAGACCGTGGAGAGGATGATTACTGACGGTGTTGATACCTTTATTGAGATCGGGCCGGGCAAGACCCTGTCGGGATTTATGCGGAAAATCAATCGCGATGTAAAAGTGATTAATATAGAGAAAGTGGAAAATCTGAATAAACTGGATGAATTGGTATAGGAGGGGCAGGATATGCTGACAGGTAAGATAGCGCTTGTGACCGGCGCCGGACGGGGAATCGGCAGAGAGATTGCGTTGACACTGGCGGAGTACGGTGCAGATGTGATCGTAAATTACAATGGCTCTAAAGAGAAGGCCGAGGAAGTGGTGGAAAAAATCAAAGCGATGGGGAGAAAAGCAGTTGCTGTACAATGCAGTGTTGCGGATTTTGAAGCCTGCGGTAAGATGATTACAGACATGCTTGCCGAGTTCGGCCGCATCGATATTCTGGTGAATAACGCCGGGATCACAAAGGACAACCTGATGATTAAGATGACGGAGGAAGATTTCGACGCGGTCATTGATACCAATTTGAAGGGTACGTTCAATACCATGAAGCATATGTATCGTCCTTTCTTAAAACAGAAGGCGGGCAGGATTATCAATCTCTCTTCCGTTACGGGCATTTTGGGCAATGCGGGACAGGCGAATTACGCGGCCTCCAAGGCGGGCGTGATCGGATTGACAAAGTCCATGGCCAGGGAGCTGGCCAGCAGAAATATCACGGTAAATGCGGTGGCTCCCGGCTTTATTGATACGGATATGACGCAGGCCATGACGGACACGGCAAAAGAGGCGACAGTGGGACAGATCCCGCTTAAACGTGTGGGTACGACGAAAGATATAGCGGAGGCGGTTGCGTTTCTGGCAAGCGATAAAGCGTCCTATATTACGGGACAGGTGCTCTCAGTAGACGGCGGTATGGCGATGTAACAGCCGCGAAAGAAAAACAAGGGGCCGGAGAGCGCGAAAAAAACTAGCAACAGGAAAGGAGTAAAATGGGATATGAGCAGAAGAGTGGTAGTAACAGGTATGGGAGCAATTACTCCGATCGGATTGAGCGTCAACGAATTTTGGGAGGGTGTGAAACAGGGCAGGATTGGTTTTGCGCCGATCACGAAATTTGACGCGACGGATTTTAAGTGTAAGCTGGCAGCCGAGGTCAAGGGCTTTGAGGGTAAGAATTACATGGACTTCAAGGCGGCTAAGAGAATGGAGCTTTTTTCCCAGTATGCGGTGGCGGCGACGAAGGAAGCCCTGGAGGATGCAGGGCTTAATATGGAGAAGGAAGATCCTTACCGCGTAGGTGTGGCGGTAGGTTCCGGTACGGGTTCCCTGCAGGCGATGGAACGTGCGCACAGCAGACTTTTGGACAAGGGTCCTTCCAGAATTGAGCCGCTCTTTGTGCCGCTTACCATCTCCAATATGGCAGCGGGCAATGTGTCGATTCAGTTTGGTCTTAAGGGCAAGAGTATTAACGTGGTTACAGCCTGTGCGACAGGCACGAATTCTATCGGTGAAGCATTCCGCTCAATTCAGTATGGCGATGCGGAAGTGATGGTAGCCGGAGGTACGGAGGGAAGTGTGTGCCCTATCGGTATTGGCGGTTTTTCTGCATTGACAGCGCTTTCTTTCTCCGAAGATCCCGAGAGATGTTCGATTCCTTTTGACAAGGAAAGAAACGGATTTGTCATGGGTGAAGGGGCAGGCATTGTGGTACTCGAGGAGCTGGAGCACGCGAAAGCGAGAGGAGCGAAGATTTATGCGGAAGTAGTGGGATACGGCTGTTCTTCCGACGCTTTCCACATTACGTCCCCTGCGGAAGATGGCGCGGGCGCGGCGAAAGCTATGGAGTACGCGATCAAAGATGCCGGATTGAGCACAGACGATATCACATATATCAACGCGCACGGAACCAGCACGCATCACAACGATCTTTTCGAGACACGGGCGATTAAGTTGCTATTTGGTGATCATGCGAAAGATTTAAAGATTAACTCCACAAAATCCATGGTGGGCCACCTTCTGGGTGCGGCGGGTGCGATTGAATTTGTCACCTGTGTGAAGGAGCTGCAGGAGGGTTATATCCACAAAACAGTGGGGTATAAGGTGCCGGACGAGGAGTGTGATCTGAATTACTGTAAAGAGCCATATGAGGAAGAGTTTGAGTATGCACTGTCTAATTCTCTGGGATTTGGCGGTCATAATGCGAGCCTTTTAGTGAAGAAGTATGATGAGCGCCAGAGTAAAGGGGGAACACAGACATGTCTTTGATGACAGCGAAAGAGATTATGGAGATCATTCCGCACAGGCAGCCCTTTATGCTGATTGACACGATTGAGGAGATGGAAGAGGGCAAAAAGGTTGTGGCGAAGAAATGCGTTTCCTATAACGAGCCCTTCTTTGCGGGACATTTTCCGGGAGAGCCGGTTATGCCGGGTGTGCTTATCGTAGAGGCGCTTGCGCAGACGGGGGCGGTAGCGATTTTAAGCCAGCCTGAATTCAAAGGGAAGACCGCATACTTTGCGGCTATCAATCATGCGAAATTTAAAGGTAAGGTTACGCCTGGCGATGTACTTATATTAGAGACGGAGATCATTAAAGTAAAGGGCCCCATTGGCGTAGGCGCAGGCAAGGCTTATGTGGATGGCAAGCTGGTGGCACAGGCGGAATTGACATTTGCCATCGGAGAGGCATAAAGGAGGCGCCAAATGGCAGAAGTAAAACCTCTTGTGATAGGGGATCTGACAGCGAAAGTGCCTGTCATACAGGGTGGTATGGGAGTTGGCGTCAGTCTCTCCTCTCTTGCGGGCGCGGTGGCGTCGGAGGGCGGTATCGGCGTGATCTCGACGGCGCAGATTGGATATCGTGAGCCGGATTTTGATACCGATCCCATCGGTTCAAACCTGAGAGCAATCGGAGCTGAAATCAGGAAAGCGCGGCAGATCGCCAGAGGCGGCATTCTGGGAGTCAATATTATGGTAGCTACCAGAAAGTATGAGGAGTACGTCAAAGCTGCGGTGGCGGCAGGGATTGATCTGATCATTTCAGGAGCAGGACTGCCTATGGATCTGCCGAATCTGGTGGGTGCGGCGAAGACGAAGCTTGCCCCCATAGTGTCCAGCGTCAAATCAGCGCAGGTCATTATGAAGTATTGGTGGAAAAAATACAGCCGGCTGCCTGATCTGATCGTGATAGAGGGGCCTCTGGCAGGCGGCCATCTGGGATTTCACAGGGAACAGCTTGACGATATCGAGGGCCTTCATTATGATGATGAAGTGAAGGCGATTATAGAGAAAGTCAATGAGACCGCTGCGGAGCATGAGACGAGTATTCCTGTTGTCATGGCGGGAGGCATTTATACCCGCGGCGATATGGAACATTATCTGGAGATGGGCGCTTCCGGTGTACAGATGGCGACTCGTTTTGTAACGACTTACGAGTGCGATGCAGATCCGGCTTATAAGCAGAGTTATATTGATGCGAAGAAGGAAGATATCGTCATCGTGCAGAGCCCTGTGGGTATGCCGGGCAGGGCAATCCTAAATCCTTTTATGAGACGGGCGAAGGAGGGGCAGATTCCCCATGGGAAATGTCATCTCTGTATCAGCAGCTGTAAACCGGCGGATACGCCGTATTGTATTACGGACGCTTTGATTAACGCGGTAAAGGGGAAGGTAGATGACGCGCTCCTCTTCTGCGGTGCGAATGCGTACCGCGCGATGCATTTGGAGCATGTGAGGGATATCTTATTAGAATTTGCGTGAAATGAGCAGTGCGCAGACGAGTGTGCACTGTGTAATAAGCCGAGTGGGAGAGATGATGTGAAAACAAGAATCATAGGAACAGGAAGCTGTCTGCCAAAGACAGTGGTGACAAATGACGATCTGTCAAAATATATGGATACTTCGGACGAGTGGATCAGCAGCAGGACGGGAATCAAAGAGCGGCATATCGCGGTAGAGGAGACCACCGCAGGAATGTCCGTCGAGGCGGCAAAACGGGCTATGGAGAATGCGAATGTGACGGCGGAGGAAATCGAGCTGATCATTCTCGGGACAGTGTCGGCGGACTATGTAACGCCTGCCTGTGCATGTGAGGTTCAGGCGGCCATCGGTGCAGATAAGGCGGTGGCTTTTGACATCAATGCGGCCTGTTCCGGATTCATGTTTGCCTTAAATGTTGCGAATGCGTATATACAGGCGGGAATCTACCGGACGGCGTTGATTTTGGGAGCGGAGACGCTTTCCAAGGTCGTTGACTGGCAGGACAGAAGTACCTGTGTGCTTTTCGGAGACGGTGCGGGCGCAGCAGTGGTACGTGCCGATGAAACGTATGGCCTGCTTGCTTTTGATCAGGGGTCCGATGGGACAAAGGGAGATGTGCTTGCCTGTCCGGGACGTACAAACAATAATCCTCTTGTCAGGACGGATCAAACGCTTCGCTACGTTCATATGGACGGTCAGGAAGTCTATAAGTTTGCCGTGACGACGGTACCGGCTTCCCTGCAAAAGACCATTGAGGAAGCAGGACTGACTCCGAAAGATATCGATTACTTTGCTCTGCATCAGGCGAATATTCGTATCATACAGTCGGTATCGAAGCGGCTGCATGTGAGTGATGATAAGTTCCCGATCAGTCTGGATCACTGTGGAAATATTTCTGCGGCCAGCGTACCGATCCTGTTGGACGAGATGAATCGGGGAGGATTGTTAAAGCCCGGTATGAAGGTGGCTCTGAGCGGTTTTGGCGGCGGGCTGACATGGGCTTCGGCGGTGGTGGAGTGGTAGATGGAATTAAGGCGCGGATCGCAGATGTTGTACGTTCCTGCTTAGTAAAAGAGAGGTAAAAGGAGCCGTCGGGGAAAACCCTGACGGCTTTTGTCTATTCCTGATTTCTGATCCGTTCAATCAGGCTTTCTTTCTCCATCTTTTTACGGATCAGCAGGGTAATCAGAAGCTGCCCGCCAAGTAAAACCAGAGTGAGGCCGATGCTTTCCCAGATAGGGTAGTGATAGCGGCTTATACTCATAAAGTGTTCCTCTTTTGCCCAGAGGAACAAAAGATATCCGGCCAGATTGCCGAGGGACAGGCTGATCAGGAGAGTACCCGCTGTAAAGACCAGACCTTCTCCGGCAAGCATGTTGACAAGCTGTTTTCCGGAGAGACCGACAGCCTGCAGGACGCCCAGTTCCTTCTTTCTTGTGACAATACTGGTGATCATGGTGTTGATCAGATTGATAAAACCGATCACGGCAATCAGCACAAGAAGCAGATAGAGCGGATTTTTTGTCAATCCAACCGAGGAGCGTCCGATCCGCATTTCCACGTCCATGGAATAAAGATAGAAATATTCATTTTTCGCGACAATATCCGCCAGCGATTCCTTTACGCTGTCATACCGCGCATCCTCTACAGACAAATGAACAGCGGTTGTGGGATCATAAACCAGTCCCAACTCGTTCCATGTATCCTCTGTCATAATCAGAAGCGGAAAATCGCTGTCCGGAGTCGTCAGGGCGGCGAGCGTTACCGTGAGGGGGATTTCCCGGTCGCCGTCATGCAGCGTCAGCGGAAGAACATCGCCCAGAGACAGGCCGTATTCATTAAAACTGTAAACATGAGTACAGATGATTTCTTTGTTTGCCGTCATACGGTCGTAGTCGATGCTTCCCTGCTCCAGATAAGCATTTAATTCCGAAAGGTCATCTCTGGTAAAATAGGAAATTGGCAGACGGTTTCTGTAGTCTTCATACATGGGGGATTCGATATCTGTGGAGGAAAGGATTTTGCCATGTTCGCGCTCTACAGATTCCACCCCTTCTATGGAAAGTAACTCTGCAAGGAAATCGTCACTGAAATAATTCTGCTGGACCAGACTGTCCAGATTGTGCTCCGGGTATTCCACATCATGCTGGGCATAGTCCAGAGTAATACGAAAATCCCCTTCCGGTATATTCCGTCTGGCGATATCCTCCGCGCTCATACTGCTCAGTACGGCTGACGTGCAGATAAAGAGCACGCAGCTCAACCCCATGGTGAGGATGGTTACGGCGGTACGTCTTTTATTACGTGTCAGATTGGCAAAGGTCAGAGTGAATACCTTTACTTCACGGTGTCCCTTACGGGTTTTCGTGTCAACGGTGTTTTCCTGATAGCGGATGGATTCCACCGGGGATACTCTTTTCGCCAGGCGAATAGGCTTTCGCAGGGACAAGGCTACAGTAATCAGCGCTGCCGCAGCTGCTGTTAACAATACAGGCAGAGAGAACATGTGGATCTGACCGGTGACTGCCTCCACCGCATCGCGGGAGTAGGAGCTGATGGCGGAGCCGCTTTGGTATCCCCACAAAGCAAGCGGAAACAGGAAGTAAGGCAGCAGGAACCCGATCAGCAGTCCTGTAGGAACCGCAAAGGCGGATACGATGGCACCCTGCCAGTATAACATCCCGGCAATTTGATGCCCGGATGCCCCCAGGGCTTTCAGTTTACCGATCTCCTGCACGTCAGTGATTACACCCACATAGTAAATGCTGTAGATCACCAGAGTGGAAAAGAGCATAACGATCAGGCTGATAGCAGCTACGACAGTTATGATTTCCGTACCAGGATCGGTGGCTGTCAAAAGATACTGCCTGTTTATATTTATATAAATTTCGCCCAGGCCGATGTCCGCGGCGACGGCGTTTATCCTGTCTGTCATTTCATCGTAGGACAGCTCCTCTTCCCCGTAAACGCGAAGGGTGGCATTGGGCGCAGACTCGTAAAATCCGGTTTCCCTGTACTCGTTCAGAAGAGCTTTGGAGACATGGGCGCCCCACATCAGGCGGCTGTCGTCTATCTCCCCGGAAATCTCCACGTCGGGCAGAAGGCCGCTGATGGTAAACTCTTTGGTGAGAATTTCTCCCTTGCCGTTTATCCGGAAAGAGAGGGTCACTTTGCCGCCGACCACGGGATCTGCGTTAACACGCCGGAAAAAGGCGGGTGAGGAGCAGATTTCGTTCTCCGCCTCAGGATAGTGCCCGGACTCAGTCTGTGGCAGATTAAAGGTGATGCCGCCGTCTGTAAGCCGCTCATCTTTGACAGTTTCCTGATAGACAAGAGAGCCATTCATTTTGCCGTTTATAATATCGGCAAAGACTTCTGTGGTGCTCATGGCTTCCACGTTGATATGCTTTGAAAGGACAGCGGCCTGATCGGGCGTCAAATCAATAAAGGTGGCGTGAAAATCTGATTCTGAGGCTATCTGCCGGTTCATGTCGAAGATGGCGACACCGACGGTACCGATCGCGGTAAGCAGCATAGTAGTGAGCATAATGGCAATGCCGGTGAGCAGAGTACGGCTCCTGTGAAAGCGCAGCCTGCTTACAGCGAGGGCGAATATCGTGCTAGTTCTTTTCATCGAAAATCACCTCGCTTTCCGAGACGGAGACAATACGTCCATCTGCCAGCATAATTGTGCGGTCGGCCATCTGCGCGACTTCTTCGTTGTGGGTGATGACGACAAGAGTCTGCCCGTATTTTTTGGAGGAGGCTTTTAAGAGGGTCATCACTTCATCCCCTGTTTTTGTGTCCAGATTGCCGGTGGGTTCATCTGCCAGAATGATGCAGGGTTTGGTTGCAATAGCCCGGGCAATGGCGCATCGCTGTTGCTGGCCGCCAGAGAGGGTGTTGGGAAGGTTTTTGGTCTTATCTGTCAGTCCCAGCGTGTTGATAATATCTTTGACAAAGGGTTCGTCTATGGGTTTGCCGTCCAGTCCCAGTGGAAGGACAATATTCTCCCACACGTTCAGAGAGGGGATGAGATTGTAAGCCTGAAAGACAAACCCGATTTTGCGGCGGCGGATCTTTGAGAGGTCGCCCTCTTTGAAGGAGGCAATGTTTTCTCCATCGATCCAAACTTTTCCGGAAGTCGGATTATCCAATGCTCCCAGCATGTGAAGCAGGGTGGATTTGCCACTGCCGGATTTGCCGACAATAGAGAGAAATTCCCCCTGCCTGATTTGTAAATTGATGTGATCCACTGCTTTGACGAGATTGTCTCCCGAGCCGTAGAATTTACATAGATCCTCTGTTTTTAAAATGCTGTCTGATGTTTTTTTCATAAATGGAGTCCTGCCTTTCCAAAATAATTTCCTTATAACAGTTTGGCCGGAACTGTTATATATAGAATACGGCAGAAATCTTACGGGAGGCTTACAAATAAAATTTTTTTAAGAATGGCGTAATGGGGAATTTGTACAATACTATATCCCGTGCATGGATCGAACGCCTGAAAAGCTTTGATTGTTACAGAGGAAGGCGTACATAGAAAATGGAGCCCTTCCCCATGGCGGGCCTTACCGTAAGGGTACCGCCCTGTTCTTCGATGATCCGTCTGGCAAGATAGAGTCCAACGCCAGTCCCCTCAGACTGTTTCACGACCGGGTGGTTTCCACGGTAGAAGCGTTTAAAGATTTGATTGTATTCTGTTTTGGGAATACCGATTCCCTGATCGGCAACCTCCAGCTGGACATAACTGTAAAACCTGCGGATGTGCAGATTTATTGCACTTCCGTCAGGAGAATATTTGACAGCGTTATCCAGAATGTTTGCAATTGCCTCGGCAGTCCAATGTCTGTCTACAAACAGCGGGACAGGGTTAATAGCCTCTTTGTCCGATTCGCAGGACTCTATGGAAATGTTTTTTTGCAGAGCCTTTTCATATACGGTATTGACGGCGTCAGTGATCACGTCCGACAGAGAAACCTTTTCCTGCCGCAAAGAGATCAGAGATGTTTCGAGACGGGATATATTGACCAGTACAGTTACCAGGGTTTCCAGCTTTTCCATCTGCAGGGCACATCTTTGTAAAAAGTCAGTGCGTTCCTCTTCCGTGTCAGCTTCCATATACATGGTAAAACAGCTTTTAAGTGCGCTGACCGGAGTTTTTAACTGGTGAGAGATATCGGTCACCAGCGTTTTGGTATGATCCCGTTCTTCAGCCAGAACCTGTGTTTTCGCTATCAGTTTATTGCCCAGTTTAAAGAGTGTGTCTGTGAAGGATTCATTGAAAATTAATCCAAAGGATTCTCCTGTTTCCGGAACGCTATAATCTTCTGCAAGATAACTGTCGAGCAGGGCGTGAAGCTGCATTTCCTGTCTTTTTTGAGTTCGGTTAAATCGAAGAAAGCAAACGGTTATGAGGGCGATGTCACTGAGGATCATCAATGTCAAAAGCAGGGCAAAGCTTGTAAATGCAGAACGGTAATAGGGATTGTTATCCATCAGGAAATTTTTTCGGTAACCGTATTTTTGGAGAATGGAATAGCCTTCCGCCATATGACTGTAACGTGTATCCTGCAATGCGGATACAAGAGTATTTTCTATTTCAGGATGTTCGAAGAGAACGGCTCCGGTAATATTGCTGATCTGTTCCAGTTCCCGTGTATATTGGGAATTTAGAAGAGAAATCCCCCAGGCTCCGCATAAAATGATGAAGAGGATGGAGATAAGCAGAGTGAGAACATAATATTTTCGAATGTATAATGGCGATAGTGTTTTTTTCATCGATTCTCGCATTTCCTTTCCCAGATATAGCCGAGCCCTCTGATATTTTTTAACAAGACGGGAGCGGAAGGATTATCCTCAATCTTTTCCCGGAGCCGTCTGATATTGACAGAGAGGGTGTTTTCGTCAACGAAGTTGCCATCAATGTCCCAAATGGATTCCAAAAGCTGATTTTTTGACAAAATCCGCATGGGATTTTCCATAAAAAAGGAGAGCAGAGAATACTCCCTGGCAGTCAGATTTAAATAGGTACCGTTCTTTGCGGCCCGTTTTTCGTTGGGATAAAGGGTAATGTTCCCGGAGACAATGGTTTGCGGTTCCGATGCGGGAAAACGTTTCAAAAGTGCGTTAACCTTAGAAATGAGTACCGGCAGTGAAAAGGGTTTGGTGACATAGTCGTCCGCGCCCTGCCTGTAACCGGCCATGATATCTTCCTCTCTGTCGAGGGCAGTCAGAAACAGGAAAAGAATGTCACTCTCTTTTCGCACATGGGAGCAAAAATCAAGACCGTTCCCATCCGGTAAGGAGATATCGCATATAATAAGAGAAAGGTTTTTATTTCGGTAAAATCCAAGGGCCTCCTCCACAGTGCAGGCGCTGTAAACGGTGTAGCCCTCTTTCTTTAATTTCAGGCTGACAGAATGATTGAGGCTGTCGTCGTCCTCCAAGAGTAAAATTTCCTGAGACATTTTTGCACGCTCCATTGTAATGATTGAAAATGCTTATTTATGAGAATATAATATAATAGCTGCATAAGAAAAACAAGCGACGCGGAGCGGTATTTGTTTTTCTTGCAGCGTTAACGAGCAAAGGTCCGATGAAATCGGGCGTGGAGCGCGAAGCGCGGGTTTGCGAGTGAAAAGAGGGTAAGGAACAAAAGAAAAACAAGCGATTTCGCAGGGTGGTATCATATGGAACGGGAACAGGATCGGGCTAAAAGACCAAAACATAGTAAAGAGAATATTCGTATTACCTTCAATATGGCGTGGCCCTCCATTGTGGAGTCTTTTTTTGTGGCTTTCGCTGGGCTGGTGGATTCACTGATGGTGAGTTCTCTGGGCTCCTATGCGGTTGCCGCGGTAGGTCTCACGACACAGCCGAAATTTATGGGACTGTCTCTGTTTGTTGCAGCAAACGTGGCGATTTCCGCATTGGTTGCAAGACGGCGTGGAGAGGAAAAGACGGAAGAGGCGAACCGTATTTTGAGTACGGCGGTTGCTTTGATCTTTGCCGCAGCAATTATTTTGAGTGTGGTGTTCGTGATATTTGCGGGCCCGATTATAAGCCTCTGCGGTTCCACGCCTGAAACTCACGACAGTGCGGTGGTATATTTTCAGATCGTGATGGGAGGAATGCTTTTTAATTGTATCCAGATGGGAATAAACTCCGCGCAGCGCGGTGTGGGTAATACGAAGATTACCATGCGCACCAATGTGACCTCCAACACGGTCAATATTATTTTTAACTATCTGTTGATTAATGGGCATTTTGGATTTCCGGCTCTGGGCATTCGGGGCGCGGCGCTTGCCACAGTGCTTGGGACGGTGGTTGCGTCTGTCATGAGTGTGCTTTCGATTTTGAATCCTGACGGTTTTATCAGTCTGCCTTATATCATGAAAAATAAAATCCGGCCTGCCGCAAAGACACTCCTCAATTTAATTCATGTGGGCTACAGCGTTTTCTTTGAACAGGTTCTCATGAGAATCGGCTTTATGCTGACGGCGATCATGGCGGCGAAGCAGGGAACGGATGCGATGGCGGCGCATCAGGTTGGTATGAACATTATGGGATTGACTTTTTCCTTTGGAGACGGCCTACAGGCGGCAGCAGTGGCCCTGATTGGGAGGAGTCTGGGTGCAGGTGATGCAAAGCTTGCCCGGGAATACGGCGGTATCTGCAGGATGTTTGGGGGCGTCATTTCTGCCTGCCTCGCAGTCATATACTTTTTCGGAGCAGGACCGCTCATGCGGCTGTTTTTCGAGGAAGAGCACATTGTGACTATCGGTGTGAGCATCATGCGGGTTATCATTTTGGTTGTGATATTTCAGATTAGCCAGGTGGTCTATATGGGGTGTCTGCGCGGCGCCGGCGATACCTTTTATACGGCGATTGCCTCCACGGTCAGCGTTACTTTCATCCGTACTGCCGGTTCCTATCTTGGAGGATATGTGCTTGGTTTTGGCATTGTAGGTATTTGGTTTGGCGTGCTGGCGGATCAGATTTCACGCTTTCTCTTTGCATCGGCGCGGTTTAAAAAGGGTGAGTGGACAAAAATTAAAATATAGGTCAATATTTTCTGTACTTAAAAATGACGACCGTGATATAAAACGGATTCCTGAATTGTAAAACTAACTTCCATATGAAACAGTAAATTCTACATGCCCTTTG
>CAMQTN010000044.1 GCA_947037115.1 uncultured Lachnospiraceae bacterium | reverse complement strand
TCGGAGATGTGTATAAGAGACAGACTTATAATATGCAAAGTCAATTGTTTTATACACAAAATATTGAGGAGGATTTTTCAATCCTCCTCAATAACGTGAATTTCCAGATAATCAAAAGGAATTTCTTCTATAAAATTATCCTGATGGAAGCGTGCCCTGCCGTGGCGCTTAAACTCGGTGACAGTGGCGTCCAGCCAGAGGGGGGTTCCCAGGTCGAACTGCAGGCAGACCTCCTCCAATGCGTCGAATACTTTGTGTGTACGTGTTTCCTCGCGTCCGTCTTCAATGACGGTATCTTTTATCATGCGGTTGTCTTTCCATTCTTTGGCCCATAGACGAAACATGCCGGCTCCTCCTTTTTTCTTCTCTTACTATACAAATCCCGGCAGGAAATGTAAATACTTTTCGCGGTTCTTATGCTATACTGAACTTATGAAAAACAATTCATATTTCCGGAAATCGGGCATATATATTAATTTGGTGGAAAACAAAAGGCTTCTGCTCTGTGCATTTTTGTGGGGTGTACCGGTGGCGGTATCCTTCGTCCTGGGGTGGCGGTTGAACCTGAGGGGAACGGTGTTTGGGGGAGGTTCTTCAGCGGCCTTTGCAGGCAGCTTTCTCTCTTTTTTGTTGGAGTGCGCCTTTTTGTCAGTACCTGCGGCGGCTCTTGCCGCGTTTGTTTTGAGACAGAGAGGGCAAAAGCGCGGTGAAAGGCCCGAAGGGGAATGTCGGGGTGGGACGGAGAAAAAGGAAAACAGACGCCCGGCGTGGCAGGCGTGGATTTTTTATGGGGCAGTGATTTTTCTCTGCTGGCTTCCGGTTTTTCTGGCCTATTATCCGTCTGTGTTTGCCTACGACGCGGAGGGACAGCTCTATCAGGTGATTGCAGGTGATTACAGCACACATCATCCGCTTTTGCATACGTTATTTCTGGGAGCTTTTTTCAGGCTTGGGGGAGCGCTCGGCTCATACTCTGCCGGAATGGCGGTACACTCGATCGTGCAGATGCTGCTGATGGCTGCTGCCTTTGGATGGGCCCTTTCTTACTTATATCAGAGACGGATTGGGAGATGGGCGCGGATTCTGCTGCTGCTTTTTTATGCGTTTTTCCCGGTCAATTCCGTTCTGGCCCTGAGTACCACGAAGGATGTGCTCTTCTCGGCGCTGGTGATGCTCTGCACGGTATGTCTTTACCGGATGGTATGCGACAGGGGGATGCGGGTTGGCAGGAAAGAGCAGGCGGTTTATATTGTTCTGGCGGTTTTCATGCTGCTGTTTCGGAACAATGCGGTGTATGCTTTTGTGGTCAGCGTGCCGGTTTTGTATATTGGAATGGGAAAAATAAAGCAGCGTGCAGAGACAGAAAACGAAGGCGGAATGCAGAACAAAGCGGCAGGGAGTCCGGGCGGAAGAGGAACGCAAAGCGGAAAGGCGGCAGATGGGGATCTGTGGGGCGGGTCGGCCCGAAGCGTGTATCTGCGCATGACGCTGTTCATACTTGCGCTGTTTGCGGTGGGTTCGTTCTCCTTAAAGGCAGTTACCCACGCGCAAAACGGCAGTCCGCGGGAAATGCTGAGTGTTCCCCTGCAGCAGATGGCGCGCACGCGGGTGGCGGCTGAGGAGAAGCTGGAACCGCAGATGCGGCAGGAACTGGAAAAATATATTTCCTCGGAGTGGGTTTTTGCGGCGTATAATCCACATTTGGCTGATCCTGTGAAAAACCGCGCCGTGATCCACGATAATCCGGGAGGGCTGATTGTAACATGGATGAAACTGGGGCTGAAACATCCCGCAATTTATATCGATGCTTTTCTGGACAATTCGCTGGGACTCTGGTTTTTGCAGGATACTTCCCATGCGCAGGTGTACGGAATCGGAACGGAGAGCGGGTTTGGCTATCTTTCCACGGATAACAGGACGATGCCGGCGGGCTGTGAGATTGTGGAACACAGTTTCCTTCCTGGTCTGCGTGCTTTGATGGAAAAAATAGTATCTGACAATGTATACAGTAAATTACCGGTTGTCAGGATTCTTTTTGCGCCTGCGCTTTACTGGTGGCTGCTGTATTTGTGTATAGTGACAGCGGTGTACAGGAAGCGGTACCGGGAGATCTTCCCGCTGGTGTTTTTGACTGCCTATTACCTGACACTGCTGCTTTCGCCGGCCGTGCTGGTACGGTATATGTACCCAATAATAGCGACGATTCCCGTCATATTGCCATGTGTTATGGCGGAGAGATGAATGCCGAAAGTGAAAATATACAATAAATTATTAAATATTTAGAAAGTTTTGTCTAAAATATACACTTTATATCATTTTGTGGTATACTTTAAGCAGATATCAATTTTATCGGGGGATTCTTGAAATGGAAGTAATGATAGACAGGGAAAAAGACGGCG
Organism: uncultured Lachnospiraceae bacterium; assembly: GCA_947037115.1. Classification (GTDB taxonomy): domain Bacteria; phylum Bacillota; class Clostridia; order Lachnospirales; family Lachnospiraceae; genus UBA3282. The sequence goes on along the minus strand of CAMQTN010000044.1, from coordinate 24,913 downwards.
ATATCGATAGTTGGAAGGAGGTGCAGTTGATTTATAATTCTGCCCTGAAGCAGATATCCACGAAGCTGGAGATTTTAAACGACGAATTTCAGCACGTACACCGCTATAATCCGATCGAGCATATCAAGTGGCGCATCAAGACGCCGGAGAGCATTGTCAAGAAATTGAAGAAACATGGCTATGAGTCCACCATAGATAATATGGTGCGCTATGTCAATGACATTGCGGGTATTCGTGTGATCTGTTCTTTTGCGTCAGATATTTACCAGATTGCGGAGATGATAAGCAATCAAAAAGACATACGTGTCATGTCTGTGAAGGATTATATTGTGAATCCGAAGGCCAGCGGTTACAAGAGCTATCACATGCTGGTGACGGTGCCGGTATATCTCTCGGACAGAATTGCCGATACGAAGGTGGAGATCCAGATTCGGACGGTGGCGATGGATTTCTGGGCCAGTCTGGAGCATAAAATCCACTATAAATTTGAGGGAAACGCGCCGGAGCATATCAAGGAACAGCTTGTGGAATGTGCACAGATGGTTGCGGCCCTGGATGCCAGGATGATGTCTCTGAACGAGGAAATTTTACATATCGGTCAGGAAAAAACAGAAGGGACTAAACGGATGGGGCAGGAGGAAGAGGACTAGAGCGGTCCTCTTTTCTTTGTGCTTCGCATTTCTCATTCGCGCCGCCCGCCGTAAACCCGCCGAAGCATTCACTCATGCAGGCGGGACGTCTGCTTTGGCAGCCTTCCGGCTCTGCCCGGGATAATGCGTATAAGCAGATGCGCGCACATGAGGAGTGCCCAGGCACCTTTCGGCACCCGGGCTATTATGAAAAAATTTATCTATGTGTGTAATATTTACACGACATTTCGCTTGGCTTTCTATGTATTTATTGTACTTTGTAAATATGAATAAACTATGAACAGCATGTAAAGTTATGGTGAATATTTCTAAATATATAAAAAACGGGGTATAAAAATTGTGCAAGATGCACAACAAAAACGGGACAGGCGGAGGGTAGGGGATACTGCGGAAGATGACGAAACTTTTCTTTATTGTAATGACAGCGAAAAGATGATAAAATGCAGACATAGTTTTGTAGTTTTTGTAACAGAATGGGAAATAATAGGAGAATGTCATTATGGATACGTTTATAGATAAGCTGGCACAGAAAAAGAACGCACAGGAGATGATCCGCGCAAACTCGGCGGCAGAGGCGGCGAAGATGGAGCAGATGCAGAAGCAGATGAGGGAATACGACGAACTCATGCAGGAAATCCGCCGTGTCAACATCAAGACAGCCGAGAATGTGGAAAACATGCGCGGCCTGCTTGCACAGTGTATGGAGAAGCTGGCGTGCAGTAAGGCTGAGGAGAAACCGGGTATGAACGCGGAGGAGCAGGCGGCAGCGGTCAGAAATCTTTTGGAGGAACAGGCGGCAGCGGTCAGGAATTTTATGGAAGAACAGGCGGATGCAGTCAGAAATCTTATGGAGGAACAGATGACTATGGTCAGGGGCCTTCAGGAGGAGCAGGCGGCAGCGGTCAGGGGCCTTCAGGAGGAACAGATGACCACAGTCAAGGGGCTTCTGGAGGAGCGCCTTACCCTGACAGAGGATATTGTGCATAAGGAGAACGTGAAAGTTTACCGCAATGTGCAGGCCGCCTTTACGGAGGAGATGGAGAAGCAGAACCAGCAGGACGCGCAGAACCGCACGGATCGGGGCGGCAGAGTGCCTGCCGGGCTGTCCGTCGCCATTCTGATCGGCGTGATTGTGGACATTGCAATCAACCTGCTTCCCCTTATTTTGCAGCTTTGAATGGGAAGCTTTATAGAGGAGAAAGCATGCAGTTGTAGAAAGATATGAAAATATTGAGCAGACATTATAAAAAAATGAAAATTGCATATATTAAGGTTGCGGTGTTCGTCAGCGTCATCGCCGCCTTTTTCCTGCCTCACTTACAGACCCTTGAAAGTGATGGGGATAATATGTTTACTGTGTACTTGAACGGTATGCAGGTGGGCGTGATGGGAAACGTCGAAGAGGTGGACGAATGCCTGATCGCGGCCAGAAAGAAACTTGCGGGCAGCAGTGAAGAGATGGTGCTGGCAGAGAGTGATTTAAGCTGGGAGGGGCAGGAAGTGCTCTGGGGGAAGATAGATGACAAGGATGTCATAATTTCCAACATGTTCAGCGCTCTGCAGGGCAGTGTCAAGGAAACACTGAACCGTTCCTACACGGTGAAGATTAACGAATATACGGTTAATCTTGCGAGCACGCAGGAGGTGCTTGCGCTCTTGCAGGCTTCCATCAAAAGGTATGACAGCGATAACAATTATTATGCGGATCTGGTGCTTGACTCCAACAGAGAGCTCAATGTGCTGACGACACAGATTTATTCAGCCAGGGAGCAGGAAGAGGAGGAAGCCGAGGAGGTTATGACCAGCTTTGGAATCGATGCGGCGCTGGATGAGATCTTTGCGGATATTGAGCCGGCTTCGGAGAAGGATTTTTCCGACTATGATCTGGGGCTTCTCGCGCTGGATTTTGGCGATACGGTGGAGGTTGTCGAGTCTTATCTGCCGGACGATGAGCTGACGTCTCTTGAAAAGGCGATCGAAGAGGTGACCAAGGATCAGGAGAAGGAGCAGATTTACGAAGTGGTTTCGGGGGACACGCTCTCCCAGATTGCCGAGAACAATGAGATACCTTTAGACCGGCTGGTTGCCATGAATGAAACCATCGAAAATGAAGACTCTGTGATCCGCGTGGGGGACGAGCTCATCATAACAGTGCCTGAGCCGGAACTTTCTGTGGAGCGCACGGAGCAGATGTACTATGAAGAGGATTACGAGGCGGACATTATCTATGTGGACAATGACGACTGGTACACCAACCAGACGCAGACGCTGCAGGAGCCCTCTGCGGGCCACCGCAAGGTAGTGGCGGATGTGTCCTACCGCAATAATGAAGAAGTAAGCAGGGAAATCCTGAAGGAGGAGATCACATATGAGGCTGTGCCCAAAATTGTTGAGCGCGGTACGAAGATCCCGCCGACTTACTTAAAACCGATTTCCGGAGGAAGGCTTACCTCCCGCTTTGGCAGGCGTAAAGCGCCCACCAGAGGAGCCAGCAGTTATCACAAGGGAATTGACTGGGCAACGCCGGTAGGTACGGCGGTTATGGCTTCCAGTGGGGGTACGGTTGCGAAGGCCGGCTGGGGAAGCGGCTACGGTTATGTGGTCTACATCAACCATGCAGACGGCAAACAGACCCGCTACGGCCATCTGAGCAAGGTATTGGTAAAACAGGGACAGACTGTGACACAGGGGCAGAAGATTGCCCTGAGCGGAAACACGGGCGTAAGCACGGGCCCTCACGTTCATTTTGAGATCCTCGTAAACGGTGCGCAGGTGAATCCTTTTGATTACCTGAATTAACAGCTCTGCGCATGGCGCGTGCTGGACTGTTGATCTGGTTGGGAGGGTTTACAAATGTCCAAAATCTGGTATACTGTATTTTAATGTTTGAGTTTTTTCGATTGAGAAAGGCAAGTAAACATACATGGAACAATATGCGATTAAGGGTGGGAATCCGTTAGTCGGTGAGGTGGAGATCGGCGGTGCGAAAAATGCGGCGCTGGCGATTCTTGCGGCCGCCATCATGACGGATGAGACCGTGTTGATAGAAAATGTGCCTGACGTCAGAGATACCAATGTTATGATGCAGGCTATGGAAAGTATAGGCGTAGTGATCAACCGCATTGACAGACACACAGTGAAGATCAATGCCGCGCAGGTTCACGATCTGGTGATCGAGGACGATTATATCAAAAAAATCAGGGCTTCTTACTATCTGTTGGGGGCGCTTTTGGGCAAGTACAGCAAGGCGGAGGTTGCGCTTCCGGGCGGCTGTAATATAGGGCTGCGGCCCATCGACCAGCATATCAAAGGTTTTCGGGCATTGGGCGCCAATGTCAGAATCGAGCACGGCCTGATTATCACGGAGGCGCTGAAGCTTAAGGGCAACCATATCTATATGGATGTGGTGACCGTGGGAGCTACCATGAATGTGATGATGGCGGCGGTTATGGCGGAAGGGACCACCGTAATCGAAAATGCGGCGAAAGAGCCACATGTTGTTGATCTGGCGAACTTCCTGAACAGTATGGGTGCGAATATTAAGGGCGCAGGTACGGACGTGATCCGCATTAAGGGTGTGCCGAAGCTTCACGGGACGGAGTATGTCATTATTCCCGACCAGATTGAGGCGGGTACTTTTATGTTTGCAGCGGCGGTGACGAAGGGCGACGTGACGGTAAAGAATGTGATACCGAAACATCTGGAGTCCATCAGTGCGAAGCTTCTGGAGATTGGCTGTGAGATCGAGGAGTCTGACGACGCCGTGCGTGTGGTGGCGGCGAAGCCTCTGGGGCATACCCACGTGAAAACCCTGCCTTATCCCGGTTTTCCGACAGATATGCAGCCGCAGATTACGGTGGCGCTGGGACTGTCTGCGGGCACAAGCATTGTGACGGAGAGCATTTTCGAGAACCGGTTTAAATATGTGGACGAGCTCACCTGTATGGGCGCAAATATCAAGGTGGAGAGCAACACGGCGATCATTGACGGCGTGTCCAGGTACACGGGGGCGAACATTACAGCTCCGGATTTAAGGGCGGGCGCCGCGCTTGTCATTGCAGCTCTGGCGGCCGACGGGATCAGCACAGTGGATGATATCAAGTATATCCAGCGCGGTTATGAGGACTTCCACCTGAAACTGCAGAGTCTTGGCGCGCAGATTGATCTGGTGACCACCGAGCGCGAAATGCAGAAATTTAAGTTAAAAGTAGGTTGACATACGCCTTATATAGGTGTATGTTAGTTTACAGATAAGAAATGCGAGCAGAAAATTTCATATTGTGATATCTTTCTCTTATTCAGAGTGGTGGAGATACATAGGATCGATGAAGCCACGGCAACCCCTGTAAGGAAGGTGCCAGCCTGAGCGAGACCGTGAGAGCGGTGCAGATCGAACAATAAGAGGATTTGATGCAGCATGTCGGGTCCGCTTATTTCGAGAGAGATAAGGGGGCTTTTTTACGCGGATAAGAAAGGACTTACGGCGGGCAGCGCCGACGGGGAATGCGGGGCACTGCTGGTCTGCTTATGGGCGTGAAGGAAAACATATAACAGAAGAAAGGAAATGAGAAAATGGAAAAAAGACTATTTACATCCGAATCGGTAACCGAAGGGCATCCCGACAAAGTCTGCGATGCGATTTCAGACGCCATTCTTGACGCATGCATGGAGGCGGACCCCATGAGCCGTGTGGCCTGTGAGACGGCGGTCTGCACAGGATTTGTGCTGGTGACAGGTGAGATTACCACTAATGCATATGTGGATATGCAGAAAGTGGTGCGCGATACCGTGAGAGAGATCGGCTACACCAAGTCCGAGTATGGATTTGACGCCAACACCTGTGCGGTGTTCGTGGCCATCGATGAGCAGTCCGCAGATATTGCCATGGGCGTTGATAAGGCTCTTGAGGCAAAGAAGGGTGAACAGAATGACGATCTCGACACAGGTGCGGGCGATCAGGGTATGATGTTCGGCTACGCCACCAACGAGACAGAGGAGTATATGCCTTACCCCATCGATCTTGCCCACAAGCTGGCATTACAGCTCACCAAAGTCCGCAAGGACGGCACGCTCAAATATCTGAGACCTGACGGCAAGAGCCAGGTGTCCGTAGAGTACGACGAGGCCGGCAAGCCGGTTCGTCTGGAGGCGGTTGTGCTGTCAACACAGCATGACGATGATGTGACGCAGGAGCAGATTCATGAGGATATCAAAAAGTATGTGTTTGATCCGATCCTTCCGAAGGAGCTGGTGGACGACCAGACCAAGTTCTTCATCAATCCGACCGGACGTTTCGTAATCGGCGGCCCTCACGGTGACGCAGGCCTGACAGGCCGTAAGATCATTGTGGACACTTACGGCGGCTATGCCCGTCACGGCGGCGGCGCGTTCTCCGGAAAGGACTGCACGAAGGTGGACCGTTCCGCGGCTTATGCGGCACGTTATGTTGCCAAGAACATTGTGGCTGCCGGAATCGCAGATAAGTGTGAGATTCAGCTCTCCTATGCAATCGGTGTGGCGCAGCCTACTTCTATCATGGTAGATACTTTCGGCACAGGAAAGATTGCTGATGACAGGCTGGTGGAGATCGTGCGCGAGAACTTTGACTTAAGACCGGCGGGCATCATAAAGATGCTTGACCTTCGCCGTCCGATCTACAAGCAGACCGCAGCTTACGGTCATTTTGGACGCAACGATCTGGATCTGCCCTGGGAGAAGCTTGACAAGGTGGATGCGCTTAAGAAGTATCTGTAAAGAATCAGTAAAAGGACAAAGGGGCAACGGCTGTTTGGCGGTTGCCCTCTTTGTCGCGTTCCAGGTTCAAATCATGGCTGCCTTTCAGTATTCCGGTGAGAGAGTCTGTGAGATAAGAAAGAGCGGCATCTTTTGGAATTAAGCGCCCGTTTTCTTTTAGTTGGAAAAAAATATTTGGTGGGCATAAAACGGCTTTGCGTCCATAGTTGCTTTGTGATAATATATGTTATAAATCTGTTGATTTAGCAGAAGGAAGCCAATTTTTTGGGTTGAATAAAAGAGGGAATTTACTATGAATAATAACAAATACTTGCAGATGTTTCCCTGTATTGTTTTTACCGGTTTGGCGTATGGAGCCATCTGTTTTTTATACCTGCCAAAGCCGCTGATTTCTGTTTTATGCCTGTTTGCTCTTTATTACATTTCAAAAAGGGGATTGTCAATCAGCGCTTCAAAAAGAGAATGGGTTTTCAGTGCGGTGTTCGGCGTACTGTTTACCGTATCCGTCGTATGGGGAAAAAATCTGGTTGATTATGGCGCTGCACAGATTTTCCGTGTAAGGACCATTTTGCTGTCTGTCTGTCTCTGCCCCTTTGTTGTGAATGTTATGAAATTATTTTTTACATTCCATGTTCAACTGTCTGACAAAGAGCAAAAGATGAGAAATGATAAAGCAGTGTTTTTTTTATGCTGGTTTGTGTTTGTCTTGTCCTATATACCGGTATTGCTGGCGTTTTATCCCGGAATTGCCAGCTATGATGTGCACGGTCAGCTGGAGCAGGTATTCAATAATGAATACACCTTGAAGCACCCCTGGATACACACGGAATTTATGGGTATCATTATCAGAAAAGTGCATGGCGTTACCGGAAACTGGAATTTGGGTGTTTTTGCACACTCATTGGCGCAGACGGTAATTATGACAGGCGTTTTTTCCTATCTGTGCACATGGATATACAAGTTTTCGAAATCAAAAATAGTATTTGCGGCTTCCGTTTTGTTCTACATGGCGATTCCGATCCATCCGCTGCTTGCCATTACGACGACCAAAGACACGATGTTCAGCGCCGGCGTTTCCCTGGTGGTTGTGAAACTGTTGGAACTGGGACAGGAGGATGCCGGTTCTGCTTTCCATAAAAAGAAACAGATTATTGTTTTGGCATTTCTGTTTTTCCTGATGCTCATTTTCAGAAATAACGCTATGTATGCCGTACTGCTCTGGCTGCCATTATTGCTTTGGTATGTTGTCAGGAGAAGAAAGGAGGGGAATGGGGCGGTTATGATTATCTCCCTGATCCTGGCGTTCCTGCTTATGATTCCCTACCAGTACGCGTTAAAAAGTTACGTGCATGCGGAAGAGGGGCCGGAGAAGGAAAAGTACAGTGTTCCCATTCAACAGATGGCCAGAGTATATAACGAGTTTTCGGAGGAACTTCCTGAACAGGAAAAGGAGACGTTGGAAGCCCTGTTCCATAGTGGGGCTGAAACTTTGGTGGAATATGAGGCAAGAAAAGCCGATGTCGTTAAGGAGAGGCTGGAGCAGGATGTTCTGGTGAATAATTGGAAGGACTATTGCGATTTATGGATCAACTGGGGATTGCGGTATCCGGTCACCTATTTTGATGCATGGATGAATCTGATAAACGGATATTTTTGTTTTGATGATGAAATACCAGACCAGCAAACCTATCGGACCTATATAGAAATAAGGTGTAGCGTGCAGGATCTGATGGATATCGGCTTTGAATCAAAAATTCCAGGACTGTTTGATCTGTACTATGCCTTGTTTGAACTGGGAGGCTGTCAGAAAGTGCCTTTTCTGTCTGTCGTGTGCCAGCTGGCGTTTTATGATTGGGCGCTTATACTGACGGCGGCTTATCTGTGGCAGAAAAAGAGATATCACTTTCTGCTTCCTCTCGCGCTGTTATTAACATTATTGGCGACCAATTTATTGGGGCCGGTCGCTATTTTAAGATATATTTATCCTGTTGTGGTATGTTTTCCGCTGATGATTTTTGTCTTTGTGAAGTCTTTGTGAGAAATTTGTGATAAAATAGAAAAAAGAAAATGGCAGAAATGAGGTTCATACATGGCATTTACACATTTGCATGTCCACACGGAGTACAGCCTTCTGGACGGTTCCAACAAGATCAGAGAATATGTGAAATATGTGAAAGAGCTGGGAATGGACAGTGCGGCGATCACGGACCACGGCGTTATGTACGGTGTCATTGACTTTTATAAAGCGGCGAAGGAAGCGGGGATCAATCCGGTAATTGGCTGCGAGGTCTATGTTGCGCCTCATTCCCGCTTTGACAGAGAGCTTACGGGTGGCGAAGACCGCTATTACCATCTGGTGCTTCTGGCGGAGAACAATGTGGGCTATGCGAATCTGGTGAAGATCGTGAGCAGGGGCTTCACGGAGGGGTATTACTACAAGCCCCGTGTGGACATGGAGCTTCTGGAGGAGTATCATGAGGGACTGATTGCGCTCTCGGCCTGTCTGGCGGGTGAGGTGCCCCGCTATATCCAGAAAGGCCTGGTGGATGAGGCGAAGAAAGCAGCCCTGAAATATCAGAGCATTTTCGGCAGGGACAATTATTTTCTGGAATTACAGGATCACGGGATTCCGGCCCAGCAGACGGTAAATTCCGTGCTTCTTCGCATGAGTAAGGAGCTTGATATCCCGCTTGTAGCTACCAACGACGTGCATTATACCTATGCGGAGGACGCCCAGCCCCACGACATCCTGCTCTGCCTGCAGATGGGAAAAAAGCTGGCCGACGAGGACCGTATGCGCTATGACGGCGGTCAGTATTACGTGAAGAGCGAGGAGGAGATGAAGGGACTGTTTTCCTATGCATGGGAGGCTGTGGAGAACACCCAGCGGATTGCGGACCGTTGTCATGTGGAGATCGAGTTTGGCAATTATAAAGTGCCCCATTATGAAGCGCCGGATGGCAGCGATTCCTGGAGCTATCTGAACAAACTCTGTCAGGAAGGCATGAAGGAGCGCTATCCTGAGGATGACGGGACTTTGCAGGAGCGTCTGCTCTATGAGCTTGACACGATTAAGAGTATGGGTTTTGTGGATTATTTCCTGATCGTGTGGGACTATATCAATTTTTGCCGGGAAAATGGGATTGCCGTGGGGCCGGGCAGAGGTTCGGCGGCGGGGAGCATCGTGTCCTACTGCCTGAGAATAACCAATATTGACCCCATAAAATACAGTCTGCTCTTCGAGCGGTTTTTAAATCCGGAGCGTATCTCCATGCCGGATATCGATGTGGATTTCTGCTTTGAGAGGCGGCAGGAAGTTATTGACTATGTTGGTCGAAAATATGGCAGTGACAAGGTGGTACAGATCGTCACCTTCGGTACGATGGCGGCCAAGGGTGTGATCCGTGATGTGGGAAGAGTGATGGATCTGCCGTATGCCTACGTGGACCGCATCGCAAAGATGATTCCCAACGAGCAGAATCAGGGAGTGCCCATAGACCGGGCGCTGGAGATGAACCCGGAGCTGAAAAGCCTCTATCAGGAGGACGAGCAGGTGCATAACCTGATTGACATGAGCAGGAGGCTGGAAGGACTGCCGCGACACACTTCCATGCATGCGGCGGGGGTGGTGATCTGCCCGGAGGAGGCGGAGCGGTTTGTGCCCCTTTCCAGAGGCGCCGACGGTTCTGTCACGACCCAGTTTCCCATGACCACCATCGAGGAGCTTGGGCTTTTGAAGATGGATTTTCTGGGGCTTCGGACGCTCACGGTGATTCAGGATACGGTGCGGCTTGTGGAGCAGGGCAAGGGGATTGCCATTGATATTGACAAAATCGATTACGACGATAAGGGCGTGCTCGCATCTCTCGGCACGGGAAAAACGGATGGCGTGTTCCAGCTTGAAAGCGGCGGTATGAAGAGCTTTATGAAGGAGCTCAAACCCCAGAGTCTGGAGGATGTGATTGCCGGTATTTCCCTTTATCGTCCGGGCCCGATGGATTTTATTCCCAAATACATTAAGGGCAAGAACCATCCGGAAACCGTGACCTACGACTGTCCGCAGCTTGAGCCGATTCTGGCGCCTACTTACGGCTGTATTGTGTATCAGGAGCAGGTGATGCAGATTGTGCGGGAGCTGGGCGGCTATACCATGGGCAGGAGCGATCTGGTGCGCCGCGCCATGAGTAAAAAGAAGCAGTATGTTATGGAACAGGAGCGCAGGAATTTCACCTACGGGAATCCGGAGGAGGGGGTGCCTGGCTGCGTGGCGGCCGGTATCGACGCGAAGGTGGCAGATCACATTTACGATACCATGATGGATTTCGCGAAGTATGCCTTCAACAAATCCCATGCCGCCTGCTATGCGGTGGTGGCGTATCAGACGGCCTATCTGAAATATTATTATCCCGTGGAATTCATGGCGGCCCTGATGACTTCCGTGATTGACAATCCCAATAAGGTGGCGGAGTATATCATGACAAGCAGAAGTATGGGGATACAGATTCTGCCGCCGGATATCAACGTGGGGGAGAACGGTTTTTCCGTGTCAGACGGACAGATCCGCTACGCCCTCTCGGCCATCAAGAGTGTGGGCCGGTCCGTGATCGATGCGATTGTGGCCGAACGTGAGGCAAGAGGGCCTTACCAGAATCTGGGAGATTTTGCCACACGCGTGACAGACCGGGATATGAATAAGCGCATTGTGGAGCACTTTATCAAGGCGGGCGCCATGGACAGTCTGGGCGGTACCAGAAAGCAGCTCTTAAGTGTTTACATGCAGGTGATGGACGGCATTCAGCAGGATCGGAAAAACAACATGGCAGGGCAGATTTCCCTCTTTGACCTGGCGGACGAGGAGGAGAAGATGGACTACCGGGTGAGCCTCCCTGACGTTGGCGAATACTCCAGGGAGATGAAGCTGGCTTTCGAGAAGGAAGTGCTGGGCATCTATATCAGCGGGCATCCGCTGGAGGAGTACCGGGATATCTGGAAAAAGCATATCACAAATACCACGGCAGATTTTATGCTGGATGAGGATACCGGGGAGTGCAGGGTGGAGGACAATACAAAGGCCACCATCGGCGGTATGGTTACGGAGAAGAAGATCAAATATACGAAAACGGAGAAAGTGATGGCCTTTCTGCAGGTGGAAGACCTGGTGGGTTCTGTGGAAGTCATTGTCTTTCCAAGAGATTACGAGCTTTACGGGAATGCGGTTATGGAGGACAGCAAGGTTTTCATCAAGGGGCGGGTATCCGTGGAGGAAGACCGGGATGCGAAGCTGATCTGCGAACAGATTACGACATTCGAGCAGATGCCGAAAAAGCTCTGGATCAAGTTTCCCACCAAAGAGATATACGAGAAGCAGAAGGATACGCTCTTTGATATTCTGCGGGAGGCAGAAGGAAAGGACAATGTGGTGATTTATGTGGAGAACCCGAAAGCCATGAATCCCCTGTCCGCGAACTGGAATGTATCAGCGGAGGCAGCCCTGATCAGCAGACTGGAGACTGCTTTCGGTGAGGGAAACGTGAAAGTGGTGTGACTGCGTGGGAAGAACTTCCGACCGTTCACAGCAAGGGCTGTTTTGGGAGGAGGCGCTGAGTCTTGCGCGGGAGAATACCAGCGGTACGGGCATTCTCCGAACTGGATATTGAAAATTCTGAATGGATAGAGTAAAATAAAAACAGAGTGATTTCGCCTGCGGACGGGCAGAGAAAATACGTTCTTTGGGCAGAAAGGTTTGGGTATCGGAATGGCGAAGCAGATCAAAACAATCGGTGTGCTGACCAGCGGAGGGGATGCGCCGGGCATGAATGCGGCGATCCGTGCAGTGGTCAGAAAGGGAATCGCTAACGGGGTCAAGGTCAAGGGGATCAAAAAGGGGTATCAGGGGCTCCTGAATGAAGAGATTATAGATATGGAAAAGTGGTCGGTGGCGGATACGATCCAGCGCGGCGGCACGATTCTGGGTACGGCGCGCTGTCATGAGTTCCGGACGGAAGAGGGGCAGCTTAAGGGCGCGGAAATCTGCCACAAGCATGGGATAGACGGGCTTGTTGTCATCGGCGGAGACGGTTCTTACCGTGGCGCACAGGCATTGTCCAGACATGGCATCAATACCATAGGCCTGCCGGGAACGATCGATCTGGACATTGCATGTACAGAGTACACGATCGGGTTTGACACGGCGATCAATACGGCCATGCAGGCCATCGATAAGGTCAGGGACACTTCCTCCTCCCATGAGCGGTGCAGCATCATTGAGGTTATGGGAAGAAATGCAGGGTACATTGCACTGTGGTGTGGTATTTCCAACGGTGCGGAGGATATTCTGATCCCTGAGAAATATGATTACAACGAACAGCAGATCATTAACAATATCATTGCCAGCAGGAAACGCGGCAAGACGCACCATCTGATTATCAATGCGGAGGGAATCGGACATTCGACCTCCATGGCGAGAAGGATCGAGGCGGCTACGGGTATTGAGACCAGAGCGACGATTCTGGGCTATATGCAGCGCGGCGGTTCACCCACATGTAAGGATCGTTACTATGCTTCGATCATGGGCTGTTATGCAGCAGATATCCTGTGCGAGGGCAAGACGAACCGGGTGGTCGGATACCAGCATGGTGAGTTTTTGGACTTCGATATTGAGGAGGCGCTCAATATGCAGAAAGGGATTCCCGAATACTCTTTTGAAATGTCCAAAATCCTGTCATTATAGTTTCATAGGATATCACAATTCCCCGTGGATGGTCGCATTTGCGGGGAATTTCTTATGTGCGCGCATAGTAAATGAGAAGCGTCTCAAAGCGGCGTTTGCGGTACGGGAGGAAAACAACAGATGATCACAAGTTTACATAATAAAGATATAAAGGCGGCCGCGGCCCTTTCTGCCAAAAAAAAGGAGAGGGACAGGCAGGGGCTTTTCGTCGTGGAGGGGCCGAAAATGTTTGGGGAAGCGCCGGTGGAGAGGATCAGCCGTGTGTATGTTGCGCAGAGTGCAGCAGCGCAGATGTATGAACAGTACGGCGCAAAACTATCCGGCCTTCCCTGTGAGACGGTGTCAGATGAGGTGTTCGCAAAAATGTCAGATACGAAAACACCTCAGGGAATCCTCTGTCTGGTGCGGCAGCAGCACTATTATATAGAAGAAATCCTGCGGGACAGTGTTAAAAAACAAATGCTATTTATTATGCTGGAGGATATACAGGATCCGGGAAATCTGGGAACGATCTTTCGCACGGCGGAGGCAGCAGGAGCGGATGGTGTAATCATGAACAGCAGTACGGTAGATATCTACAATCCGAAGACGATCCGTTCCACCATGGGCTCTGTCTACCGGGTGCCTTTTTTCTACGTGGAAAGTCTTTCTTCTATTATAATAAGACTGCGGGAGGAGGGTGTGTCTGTCTACGCGGCACATCTGGGAGGTAAAGACGCTTATGACGATTGCAGCTATCAAAAGAGTACGGCCTTTCTGATCGGGAATGAGGCGAGCGGCCTGCGGGAGGAGACGGCTGCCTGTGCGGATGCTCTGATCCGTATTCCGATGGAGGGAAAGGTGGAGTCCCTAAATGCGGCGGTGGCATCTTCCGTTCTTTTATTTGAGGCTTCCCGACAGAGGAGAAAGATTAAAACATAATTTAATTTGTAAAAATGGGCGCGGAGGTATTCGGAGTGACGGACACTGTTTTGGCACTGCGTGTTGGAAAATCGAAAAAATGGCGGATATGCAATAAAAATAACGAGTGATACGAAAAATAAACGGAGAGAAAGGTAAAAAATTAGTAAATTTAGATTTAAATTTTGAATTTAAGGAGGAAAGAGATGCAAATCGGATTTATTGGACTGGGTAACATGGCGAGGGCAATCATCGGCGGTATGTTGGAGAAGGGCATTGTGACTGCGGAGGAAATCTGCGGCAGCGCCAGGACGAAGAAAACGCTGGAGGAGGTGCAGGACGAGTACGGAATAGACACAAAGGCTTCCAATGTGGCGGTGGCGGCGCAGTGTCAGATCCTTGTTCTGGCGGTAAAGCCTCAGTTTTTAGAGGGAGTGGTCAGGGAAATCCGGGATGCGGTGCAGCCGGATACTCTTATCATCAGTATTGCGGCGGGTAAGACTTTGAGCTGGCTGGAGGAGACGTTTGGCAGGAAAGTCAAACTGGTCCGCTGTATGCCGAACACACCTGCCCTTGTGGGGGAGGGCTGCACGGGCGTCTGTGTGAATGCCGCCGTATCGGAGGAGGAGACGGAGTACAGCCTCCGCCTGATGGGGAGCTTCGGGAAGGCGTGTCTGGTGGAGGAGCGGCTGATGGACGCCGTAGGAGCGGTGAGCGGTTCCTCTCCGGCCTATGTGTTTCTTTTTATCGAGGCTATGGCGGACGCAGGCGTGGCGGCGGGTATGCCGAGAGCCCAGGCCTATGATTTCGCGGCGCAGGCGGTGTACGGGAGTGCAAAACTTGTGCTTGAGACGGGAAAGCATCCGGGAGAGCTGAAAGATATGGTATGTTCTCCGGGCGGCACGACCATAGAGGGTGTGCGCGTTCTGGAGGAGGCAGGGTTCCGCGGCGCTGTTATGGACGCCCTGCTTGCCACAGTGGAAAAATCCCGTAAACTGTAATTACCGTTTGACCGGGAGAGAAGACGGACCAGGCCTGCAAAATCTGACGGATGGAAAGTCTGTCGGAACATCTTGTGTTTTGTAAAAAATTAGTAACAAAATATAGAGATAAATCAGGGCCAAATTGTATAAACTTGACAAAGAATAGGTGTTTTGCTAAAATAATCCATACTTAATCAATCTGTAACATTTTTGTAACAATCTTTATCATTTTTGAATATATGAGATAAGGAAGTCTTCTTATATGGATGAAGATGGAGGGATGTTTATGCTGAGAAAGTATAGAATCCTGTTTGCCTGTCTGGTTTTAGGAATGTGTTTATGCGGTTTGTCCCTGGAGGCGCAGGCCACCAGCAGAAAGGAATATCTGGATTCCCTGAATGTGGGGGTATCCCAGATTGTAGATCCCACAGGAACAGCGGCAAACGGGGAGGTTATCAGGGAACTGACTGAGCTGTCGGAAGCAAACGGCGGGCAGAAGGAAACAGATCTGGTCATGGCGAATGTGCAGGTGGCCATGAATGTGCGTCAGGAGGCCGACGAGGAATCGGAAAAAGTAGGTCTGCTTTACAAGGACTGCGGCGGCAGGATATTGGAGAGAAAAGACGGATGGACGAGGATCAGAAGCGGAGATCTCGTTGGGTGGGCCAGCGACGAATATCTGCTCTTTGGTGAGGACGCGGAGGCCCTTGCGAATGAGGTGGGCAATCTTATCGTCCAGATCGAGACAGATACGCTCTGCGTGAGACAGGAGCCGGAGGAGGATGCGGAGGCAATCGGCTTTATTCCCCGGGACGAGGAGCTGGAGATCATTGATCAGCTGGATGGCGACTGGATCAGCGTCGATTATGAGGGCGAGACCGGCTATGTCTCGTCTGAGTACGTGGACATCGATTTTCATATTGATGAAGGTGAAACGCTGATAGCGATCAACAGGAGAGAAGAGGAAGAACGGCAGGCGAAGCTGACGGCCAACAGAGGTGCAGTGGTGGTGGGCGGCGACGACACCAGGCTTCTGGCGGCGCTTATATTCTGTGAGGCCGGTATTGAGACTTACAACGGAAAGCTGGCAGTGGGTGCGGTGGTTATGAACCGTGTCAGAAGCCCTGCCTATCCGAATACAATTTCTGGTGTTATTTTTGCATCCGGACAGTTTACACCGGCCATGAACGGCAAGGTGGCGAGAGTTTACGGCGGCGACATTCCCGAGAGCTGCTGGGAGGCGGCGAGAGCTGCGATCAACGGGGAGACCAATGTGGGCGATGCGACCCACTTCAGGCGTGCCGGAAACCATGAGGGACTTCTGATTGACCGGCAGGTATTCTGGTAACAGCGTGAAAAGAAGTTCTTTGCGAATGGGCGTGAGTTGATCTGAGGTCAATAGTCCTTGCCAGTTTGGGTATAATATTGTATGATGGTAAAAGCATGAAGCGGCAGGGAAGGAAGTGAAAATAATGGCACTAAACATGACGGTAGTCTGGCTGGTTGTCCTTGTGGCGCTGGTTGTGATAGAGCTTGCGACGATGGGACTCACCACTGTCTGGTTTGCGGGCGGTGCGCTGGTGGCTACTTTGGCGTCCCTGTTACATTTGCCGGTTGCATTGCAGGTGATCCTGTTTCTTATAGTATCGGGACTGCTTCTGTTTTTTACGAGACCCCTGGCGATGAAATATTTTAACAAGGACCGGGTGCGTACAAATGCGGAGAGCCTTGTGGGACGGCAGGCCATTGTCATCAGCGAAATTGACAATCTGCAGGGCATCGGGCAGGTCAATGTGGGCGGTATGGAGTGGTCCGCAAGATCGAACAGCGACGATGTGCCCCTGCCTGTGGGAGCGGTGGTGATCGTGCTCGCTATAGATGGCGTGAAGCTGATTGTAAGTGAAAAGGAGACGACTGGAAAATAACACTGGCGTGCTGAGTTTTTAATCTTCAGCAAAATGCTTCAGAGGAGGAGTATAAAAATGATTATTGCATTTGTAGTTATTTTGATTCTGGCTGTAGTGATTTTGATGTCCTGCATCAAGATTGTGCCGCAGGCGCACGCTTATGTGGTGGAGCGGCTTGGCGCATACCAGCAGACATGGTCCGTTGGCCTTCATATCAAAGTCCCTTTTATTGATACGGTGGCGAAGCGGGTGGTCTTGAAGGAGCAGGTGGTGGATTTCGCACCCCAGCCCGTGATTACAAAGGATAACGTTACCATGCGGATTGACACGGTGGTCTTTTTCCAGATCACAGACCCGAAGCTTTTTGCCTACGGTGTGGAGAACCCGATCATGGCGATCGAGAATCTGACGGCTACGACGCTTCGTAACATCATCGGTGAGATGGAGCTGGACCAGACGCTGACGTCCAGAGAGGTGATTAACACAAAAATGCGCGCTTCCCTCGACATTGCCACAGATCCCTGGGGTATCAAGGTAAATCGTGTGGAGCTTAAGAATATCATCCCTCCGGCGGCGATTCAGGATGCCATGGAGAAGCAGATGAAGGCCGAGCGTGAGCGCCGTGAGGCGATCCTGCGTGCGGAAGGTGAGAAGAAGTCCACTATCCTTGTGGCAGAGGGTCAGAAGGAGTCCGCAATTTTGGAGGCTGAGGCGGAGAAACAGTCCGCGATCCTTCGTGCAGAGGCTGAAAAGGAAAAGATGATCCGTGAGGCAGAAGGTGAGGCCGAGGCGATTCTGAAGGTGCAGAAGGCTACGGCGGACGGTATCCGCATGATCCGCGAGGCTGGCGCTGACGAGTCGGTGCTGCGCATCAAGAGTCTGGAGGCATTTGAGAAGGCTGCCAACGGACAGGCGACCAAGATTATCATCCCCTCGGAGATTCAGGGGCTTGCAGGACTTGCGGCTTCCGCAAAGGAAGTTTTCAAGTAGGCCGGGAAATACAGGCAGGACGGTGTAAAACACAGACAAAGACAGATCTGACAAGTATTTCATAAACGCAAACGACAGGACGGTTCTACAGACCCGTCCTATTTGCGCGAATAAGCAGAGTCAGAAATCGGAAGAGACAGGATGCATGCTTGCATGCAAGACTGTCTATGCCGGTTTCTGACGAGCAACGCGAACGAGAGCTGCGAAGCAGCTCGAGTCTGCTTATTCGATATCAACTCAACAATACATAGGGGGTACAATGTCATGAACCTGAAAGGACGCAACTTTTTAAAACTTCTGGATTTTACGCCGGAGGAGATTCTCTACATGCTTGACATGGCGGCGGATTTGAAAGATAAGAAGAAGAGAGGGATCCCTGTGGACAGGCTTCGCGGGAAAAACGTGGCGCTGATTTTTGAAAAGACCAGCACCAGAACCCGCTGTGCCTTCGAGGTGGCGGCTCACGATCTCGGTATGGGATGCACCTATCTGGATCCCACAGGCTCCCAGATCGGCAAAAAGGAGAGCATTGCAGACACTGCGAGGGTTCTGGGGCGCATGTATGAGGGGATCGAGTATCGTGGCTTTGGGCAGGAAATCGTGGAGGAACTTGCCAGACATGCGGGCGTGCCTGTCTGGAACGGACTCACAAACGAGTTTCATCCAACCCAGATGCTGGCTGATCTTCTGACCATACGGGAGCATTTTGGGCGCATTGATGGCATTAAACTTACATATATGGGCGACGCCCGCTACAATATGGGCAATTCCCTGATGGTGGCCTGTGCAAAGATGGGGATGGATTTCACGGCATGCACCAGTCAGAAATATTTCCCGGAGGCTTCTCTGGTGAAAACCTGTCAGGAGATTGCCGCACAGACAGGCGGTTCCATCCGTCTGACGGAGGATGTGGCAGAGGGCGTTTCGGGAGCGGATGTAGTCTACACCGACGTTTGGGTATCCATGGGTGAGCCGGAACAGGTGTGGGAGGAGAGACTTCATGACCTCACCCCCTATCAGGTCAATGCAAAAACGATGGCTCTGGCCGGAAAGGATGCGGTGTTCATGCACTGCCTGCCGGCGTTCCACGACCACCGTACCGGAATCGGTAAGGAGATCGGGGAAAAGTACGGAATGGCAGAGCTGGAAGTGACGGACGAGGTCTTTGAGTCGGCGCAGTCCATTGTGTTTGACGAGGCGGAGAACCGCATGCACACCATCAAGGCGGTCATGGCGGTGACACTGGGCTATGAGCAAGAAGGTTAGAGAACGATGAAGACAGACAAGTCGGATATTTTGACATATTTACGGGACAGTGGGGATTACGTGTCGGGGCAGCAGCTCTGTGAACGTCTGGGCGTTTCCCGCACGGCGGTCTGGAAGGTGATCAACCAGCTGAAGGAGGAGGGCTACCAGATCGAGTCCGTCTCCCGCAGGGGATACCGTCTGGTGGAGAGCCCGGAGGACGTCTATACCCGCAGCGAGATCGTAAGCCGGCTCCATACAAAATGGGCGGGACAGAATCTCCACTTTTTTGAGGAGACAGGCTCCACCAATCCTGACGCCAAGCGGTTTGCGGAGGAGGGAGAGCCCCACGGGACAACGGTGGTGGCGGAAAGGCAGACGGCGGGCAGAGGCCGCAGGGGCCGGTCATGGGTGTCGCCTGCGGGTAAGTCCGTCTATTTCACGATTGTGGTGAAGCCGAAGTTTGTCCCCGATAAGGCGTCCATGATTACATTGGTGATGGCTCTTTCCGTGGCAGAAGGGATTCAGGAGGTGACAGGCCTTCCTGCGGGGATTAAGTGGCCAAACGATATTGTGGTGAACGGAAAAAAGGTGGTCGGGATTCTGACCGAGCTGAGCATGACGCCAGAGATGAATGAGATTCAGTTTCTGGTGGCGGGTGTGGGTGTCAACGTGAATCAGGAAAGCACGGAGGAATTTCCCGAGGAAATCAGGGAGACGGCCACCTCATTGAAAATAGAGTCCGGGCGGCACATTGCCCGCGCCGTACTGCTCGAGCGGATTCTGACCCGGTTTGAGGAAAACTACGAGGCTTTCGAGAGGACGCTTACCTTGTCCGAATTAAAGGAACGCTATGAGAGCCGTCTGATCGGCAGGGATGCGGGAGTACGGGTTCTTGACCCGGCGGGAGAGTACACCGGCATTTCCCGGGGGATCAATGAAACTGGGGAACTGATTGTGGAGAAAGACAATGGGGAGACTGTTTTCGTCTATGCGGGTGAAGTGTCGGTTCGGGGATTGTACGGCTACACCTGAGAGAACAGAAATATGACATATGTGTCATAATTGTGCCGGCGGGATTTGAAGGCAGGAGGAAAGAGACGTGGAAGACGGGAGAATTGTGCTCTGCGGCGCCAACGCCTATGAACAGAAATATTATTTTAATGAAAAATTTGATAAGATTCCACAGTCCATCAAGGATGATCTGCACATTATCTGCGTCCTGTTCACGGAGGAAGTGGGGGGCATTTTCACCATCGTGTTTGAGGAGGACGGCAGCGTCTCTCTGGAGACGGATGCGGAGGAAGACGATCTGCTCTACGATGAGATCAGCAGCGGCCTTCTGGTGGGCGAGATCCGCAGAAACAGACAGGAGATGCTGGAATCTTTGCAGTTGTATTATCGGGTGTTTATCCTGCATGAGAATATTTTAGAAGAATGATTTTGGAGAAAGGCCGGTCTGACATAATATGGAGACACTGTTAAAACCGCTTGCCATCGGCAATGTAATCCTGAAAAACAATATCATACTTGCTCCTATGGCAGGCGTAACAGACCTGCCTTTTCGTTTGCTGTGCGGTGAGCAGGGGGTAGGCCTTGCGGGAATGGAGATGGTCAGCGCAAAGGCCATTCTTTATGGAAATAAAAATACGGAGGGACTGCTTGCGATTCATCCGGAGGAGGGGCCTGTTTCCCTACAGCTGTTCGGCTCCGATCCGAAGATCGTCAGTGAGATGGCGAAACGGATTGAGGAGCGGCCCTTTGCCGTGCTTGATATCAACATGGGGTGTCCTGTGCCGAAGATTGTGAACAACGGGGAAGGATCGGCGCTGATGCGGCAGCCGAAACTGGCGGGGGAGATCATCGCCGCCACGGTGAAGGCCATAAAGAAGCCTGTCACGGTAAAGATCCGCAAGGGCTTTGATGCAGATCATGTCAATGCGGTGGAGATGGCAAAAATTGCACAGGAGGCGGGAGCCGCCGCAGTGGCTGTGCATGGCAGAACCAGGGAGCAGTTTTACAGCGGGGAGGCCGACTGGGAAATCATCGCCAGAGTGAAGGAGGCGGTCTCCATTCCCGTGATCGGAAACGGGGATGTGACTGACGGTACGACGGCGGCCGGACTTCTCACTAAGACAGGATGCGACGGGGTGATGATCGGACGTGCCGCAAGGGGAAATCCCTGGCTGTTTGGGCAGGTTGCCGCATACCTTGCGGATGGGCGGGAACTGCCCGCGCCCAGCGTGGAGGAGAAAAAGAAAATGATTCTGCGCCACGCCGCCCTGCAGCTGGAAGTCAAGGGGGAATACACCGGCGTCCGTGAGATGAGAAAGCACCTTTCCTGGTATACGGCGGGTATGAAAAACTCCGCCAGACTCAGACAGAGCGTCAATCTGGCGGAACGCTTTGAGGAGATTGAGAGATTGGTGGAATCCATGTGACGTATCCGGCATATACTGTCTCAGGATGAAAGACGGGACAGGCGGACGTTATGGAAGTGGAGACGATTATTTATTTTCACCCGGCGGAGGGACAGATGTATAAAAATACCGCCGCCAAGAGACACTGGTGGCAGGATGCGGCCCTGCGGGGAAAGAAGCTGGGGCCGGAGAAGACGGGCGGTTTTTTTGTGCCGGTGGATTGCCCGATACCGCCTTTCTATTATAAAAGAAAAACGTGGCCGCCGGAGATCCTGTCGGAGGCTATGGAGAGAATACTGCATAATGCGCAGGGTATGGCGGACGCCTTTCTGCATCCTGATATTGTGACATATGTGTCAGATAAGTATGCCGTCCGATGGGAAATGCGCAGGGAGACCATGGAAAGGCTGGCTGCCAGCATGCTTGCGGCCTGTGCCGCGGACTGCCTGCACAACAGGGGCAGGGTGACGGTACTGCTTGGCAGTCCGAATGACACGGACTGGCAGATGGAGATGACAGGCCGGCTTCTTGCGCCGTATCTTCCAAGGATTAACAGCCTCCAATTCTACTATGAGGAGGTGGCGGGGACGGATATCTGGGAGGAGACGGCTGTCTATCTGGAAGAGTACGGGTATGAGTACGGGCTGGTGCCTGCGATGCGGCCTTATCTGGCCGGGGAGGAAGGGCCTGGCTGCGGCACAGACAGATGCGGCGGCGTCATCCTGGATTTTGCCGCCGGCGCAAGACACCCAAGGACAGAGCGGGAAGAGCAGGTGATCTATGCAGATTTGTCTTCCAACCCGGAAAAAGAAAGGAATTATATCAGGAAAAATGAGCGGATTCTCTATGTATCGCCGCTCAAATATCTTGACACTGTCGTGAAAAGTAGTTATGATTAGAAAATGTATGCGGCAGTAATGAGCAGCGCCACGAAACAAGATGGCAAAATGACTGCCTGCAGGCGATTTTGACAGGTTGTGAAGTGACAGGGCGAATGCCCGCGAGCGGGGAAAACCGAAGGTTTTTCGAGCATGCGCTGCGATAGTAATTTTATAGAGAGAAAGGGAGAATTTTTACCATGCATGAGAAGAAGAATATCTTAACTTATGAAGGACTTCGCAAATACGAGGATGAACTGCACGAGCTGAAAGTTGTGAAGCGTCAGGAAGTGGCGCAGAAGATCAAGGAAGCCAGAGAGCAGGGAGACCTTTCGGAGAATGCCGAGTACGATGCGGCCAAGGATGAGCAGCGTGACATTGAGGCCAGAATCGAGGAATTGGAGAAGATTCTCAAAAACGCCGAAGTTGTGGTGGAGGACGAGGTGGATCTCGACAAGATCAACATCGGCTGTCAGGTAAAAATATTGGATATGGAGTTCAATGAAGAACTGGAATATAAGATTGTAGGTTCCACGGAGGCAAACAGCCTGAAAGGAAAAATTTCCAACGAGTCCCCCGTGGGCAAGGCGCTGATCGGCAGTAAGGTGGGCGATACGGTGGAAGTGGAGACGCAGGCAGGTATGATTCAGTATAAGGTGCTGGAGATTCAGAGATCCAATTAGGAGAAAGGACAACAGATGGCAGAGGCGCAGAATACAAAACAGGAGCAGGATATCAACCAGCTTTTAAAGGTCAGGAGACAGAAGCTGGCGGCTTTGCAGGAGGCAGGCAAAGACCCCTTTCAGATCACGAAGTATGACGTGACCCATCACAGTCTTGAGATTAGGGATGGCTTTGACGCGCTGGAGGGTAAGCAGGTTTCCATCGCGGGCCGGGTGATGAGTAAACGCGTTATGGGAAAGGCGTCGTTTTGTAACGTGCAGGATTTACAGGGCAATATACAGGTCTATGTGGCAAGAGACAGCATCGGAGAGGATTCCTATGCCGATTTTAAAAAATATGACGTGGGTGACATTGTGGGCGTCGAGGGAGAGGTCTTTAAGACCAAAACAGGAGAAATCTCCGTCCATGCGCAGAAAGTGACACTACTGTCAAAAAGTTTGCAGATTCTTCCCGAGAAGTATCACGGCCTTGTGAATACCGATATCCGTTACCGGCAGAGATACACCGATCTGATTATGAATGAGGACGTGAAAAAGACATTTGTCATGCGGTCAAAAATCATCAGTTCGATCAGACGCTATCTGGATGGGCAGGGATTTCTGGAGGTAGAGACCCCCATGCTCGTATCCAATGCGGGCGGCGCGGCGGCGAGGCCCTTTGAGACCCATTACAATGCGCTGGACGAGGATGTAAAACTGCGCATCTCTCTGGAATTATATTTGAAACGGCTGATTGTGGGCGGCATGGAGCGCGTCTACGAGATTGGCAGAGTGTTCAGAAACGAGGGGCTGGACGCCAGACATAACCCGGAGTTCACATTGATGGAGCTGTATCAGGCCTATACGGATTATAACGGGATGATGGATCTGACAGAGAATATGTTCCGTCATGTGGCGCAGGAGGTCTGCGGCACAACACTTGTTCCCTACGGCGACGTGGAGATTGATCTTGGTAAGCCTTTTGAGCGGATCACCATGGTGGAGGCCGTGAAGAAATATACAGGCATTGATTTTGACCAGGTGCCGGATACGGCGGCGGCGAAAAAGCTGGCGGACGAGAAGGGCGTGCACTACGAGGAGCGGCATGCCAAAGGGGATATCTTAAGCCTCTTTTTTGAAGAGTTTGTGGAGGAACATCTGGTACAGCCCACCTTTGTTACGGATCATCCTGTGGAGATATCGCCCCTCACGAAGAGAAAGCCGGACAAGCCGGAGTACGTGGAGCGGTTTGAACTGTTTATTACGGCGAGAGAAATGTGCAACGCCTATTCCGAGTTAAACGATCCCATCGACCAGCGGGAGCGTTTCAAGGCGCAGGAGGCGGCCCTTGCGGCGGGCGACGAGGAGGCCAACACGACGGATGAGGACTTCATGAACGCGCTGGAGATCGGTATGCCGCCTACGGGCGGTATCGGGTACGGCATCGACAGGCTGGTGATGCTGCTCACCGACTCGCCGGCGATTCGCGACGTGCTCCTGTTCCCGACAATGAAAACTTTGGGTGGAAAAGACCAGTAAAATCAAGGGTTTCAGCGATTTTGAGTTGCGATTTACTACAAATTTACTACAAATTTGCTACGCATAATACGGAATAATACTTGATAATACGTTTTGTGCGACATCTAATTTTAATATTTTGTACTTCAAGGACACTTTCCAAGTGAGAATTTGGGAGTGTCCTTTTGTTATGGTCAAAAAATAAAATTGGAGGTAGAAATGATGAACAACACAGCGTTAAGAGCAGGGGCGCAGAGCGCCAACAACACACACATG
>CAMQTN010000043.1 GCA_947037115.1 uncultured Lachnospiraceae bacterium | reverse complement strand
TAGCTTCGTCGGCAGCGTCAGATGTGTATAAGAGACAGATTCTATAGTCACAAATCAAAAATGAAAGAAAGGAAAATAAAGCGATGGCAAAATCAAAATTGGCAGCGGCAAACGAAAAGATTACACAAGGAGTAATCGGTGGCTACAGGAAGATCGAAGAGGGGGCAGTCGGTGGCTACAGGAAGATCGAAGAGGGAGTAGTGGGAGGTTTCAATAAGATTGCCGATAAGTTCGTGGATAATTTCTTAACGAAAGAAGGCGAGTCTGTGGAAGAGGCCAAGGCACGTCTGGCTGCAGAGGAAAAGGAAAGAAAGGCAGGGAGTGACTTATGAAGAAAAGTACATTTACAGCAATGATCTTAGGAACTGTCGGAGGAATTTTATTTGCGATTGGTATGTGTATGATATTGATTCCGGAATGGAATGCATTCCAGCCAGGCATCATTATGGGAATAATCGGAGCAGCAGTTCTTGTGATTATGGTGTTTGTATGGAGAAAGATGGAAAATAAGGAACCGATCAAGCTGTCGGGAAAGACCATCGGTGCTGCGCTGATTGGAATTGCCGGTGCTTTATTGTTAGGCGTTGGTATGTGTCTGTCAATGGTGTGGAGCAATATGGTGCTCGGGATTCTCATCGGAATTGTGGGAATCGTGCTGCTTCTTTGCCTGGTTCCATTTTTAAGAGGATTGAAGTAATTGAATAGAAATGAGCGCAGATATGAGAAATTATTTGCGCTCGTTCACATTTTGGACACAAATTACAAACAAAACACAAACAAAATGCTGATATAATATAAAATTAGAAAAAGTTTTTAGTGCGAATCGGAAACATATAGATGCAGATCTGTGAATCTAAAGGATATAGGGGATGATGGGTTTTCAGCGTATAAAAAGGATATTAAAGAAAATATTTTTTCTGCCTCCTGTTGCGACGCTTCTGGTTTCGATTCCCTCTTATGTACTTGTTATTTATACGTTAACTGGAGAAAATGTGAATCCGGTTCTAACTAATGTTTCATATTTTATGTCCGCTTACGCACTTATTATTTCCGCGACTGGAATTACGGGCGTCATTCGTTTGATCCGAAAGGGAATCGATCAACACCCGTTTGTAAAAAAAACGCTGGATACTCCACTGGTGGGCAGATTCTTAAAGGAAGACATGTTTCGGGCAGAAATAGCCCTATATCAGGGCTTTTTCGTTAATTTACTGTATGCGGGTATCAAAATGTTTTCGGGCATTTCTTACAGATCAGTCTGGTTTGTGACGCTGGCAGTCTACTATATTCTGCTTGCCCTTATGCGGGCCTCTTTGCTTCATTATGTGAGGAAAGGCGGGGAAAACCGGTGTTCCGAATGGCGCAGGTACCGCTTATGCGGGATTATTCTATTATTTATGAATGTTGCGCTGACGGGTATTATTATCCTTGCGATCAGCCAGAACAGCGGATTTGTCTATCCGGGAGTACTGATTTATGTTATGGCGATGTATGCATTTTATGCAACGATCACGGCGGTGTGGAATGTGATAAAATTCAGGAGGTACGGAAGCCCGGTTATGTCTGCGGCAAAGGTAATCGATCTGACGGTGGCGCTCGTATCCATGCTCTCACTGGAAACCGCCATGCTGACACAGTTCGGGGCTGCTGATGATCCAATGTTTCGGCAGACCATGACTGCCTCTACGGGAGCGGGCATCAGCATAATGGTGCTGGGAATGGCAGTCTTTATGATCGTGCAGTCAACGAAACAGTTGGAACATGATAAACAACGGGAGGAGATGTGAGGCATGACAAATATCCTTGTGGTAGAAGACGATGCAAAATTAAATCAAATTGTCTGTACGTACTTAAATGACAGCGGCTTACATGCAAAAGGATGCCTGAGTGCAACAGAAGCTTATGATGAGATGTATAACAATCTGTACGAACTGATTATATCTGATATCATGATGCCGGGAAATGATGGATTTGAGTTTGCACAGACGGTCAGAAAGGTAAACAAAACAATCCAGATCCTATTTATGTCCGCAAAGGATGATCTGCCTTCAAAACAGAGGGGATTCCAGCTTGGAATTGATGATTATATGGTAAAGCCCATCGAATTGGATGAGCTTCTGCTGCGCGTCAGGGCACTTCTGCGCAGAGCGCATATCGAGATGGAGCGGAAGATAACTGTGGGGAATCTGGTGCTGGATGCAGATGGTATGAGCGCGGAGATTAACGGGGAGGAGATCAGTCTAACCACAAGGGAATTCCATATTATTTATAAGCTGCTGTCATACCCGAAAAAGACCTTTTCCAGAGCGCAGCTTATGGATGAGTTTTGGGGTGTGGACAGCGATACCAGCCTGCGGGCGGTGGACGTGTATGTGACAAAGCTGCGGGATAAATTATCAGCCTGCGACGGGTTTCAGATTGTGACGGTGCGTGGGCTGGGATATAAGGCGGTGCTGCAATGAAAGTCAGAAAAAATCTTTTTCCGCCGTCAGTGTTTGCCATTTACTTAGGGATTTTGCTTTTCATGTCAGGAATCCATACAGGTCTTCTTGTATTTATGAACAAGGCCGGTTGGAGTGAACTGGCGCAGACAATCGTGCCAATGGTTTATTGGGGAATCGTAGCGGTGGGACTTACCCTGTTTACAAGAGGGAAAATAAGATGTACCTATGAGGAACCTCTGCATAGAATGGCGGAAGCCACCAGAAAGGTGTCCGAAGGGGATTTTTCTGTATATGTCCCTACAATCCACACGGCGGATAAGCTGGATTATCTGGATGTCATGATCATGGATTTCAATAAAATGGTGGAAGAACTGGGGAGCATTGAAACGCTAAAGACAGACTTTGTCTCGAACGTGTCCCACGAGATGAAAACACCTGTCGCAGTTATCAAGAATTACGCGCAGCTTTTGCAGACGGGGAAGGCGTCGGAGGCGCAGGAAAAGGAATATGCAAAAGGGATCGAAGATGCGGCATCAAAACTTTCTTCCCTGATCAGCAATATTCTGAGACTGAATA
This sequence comes from uncultured Lachnospiraceae bacterium, assembly GCA_947037115.1. GTDB lineage: Bacteria > Bacillota > Clostridia > Lachnospirales > Lachnospiraceae > UBA3282. The sequence continues at coordinate 24,808 of CAMQTN010000043.1, read as the reverse complement.
AGCTGGAACACCAGAAGATCACGTCGGAGGCAGAGGCTTATGATGTGTGCAGACAGTTGTGTGAGAGTGTATTTTTGTTTGAGGAGGCAATGGAGGAAAAAGAGATTGCGCTGGAAGCGGACATAGAGGATAAGGCCATGATAGAGGCGGATGCAGACCTGATGGAGCTGGTATGGAATAATCTGCTTTCCAATGCGGTGAAATTTACGAAACGGGGAGGCGCAATTACCATCCGGCAGACATCGGACGAACATCATGTCAGGGTGTCGGTATCAGACACAGGATGCGGCATAGCGAAGGAAAGTATGAACCATATCTTTGAAAAGTTCTATCAGGGGGATACATCCCACGCGACAGAGGGGAACGGACTTGGCCTTGCATTGGTAAAACGGGTGCTGGAATTGATGGATGGAGAGATCCAGATCACCAGTGAAGAGGGAGAGGGAAGCACCTTTCTTGTGACGCTGCCAGCGGCGCAGACAGGTGATTAGAGGGGAGGAAGGGAAAGTATGGATGACAGTGAAAGAGACGTATCATCAGCAAAAGAGCAAAGAAATTATGTGGGCTATGAATATAAGGAGATTGCGGCTGACGACAGTATGGTTTCCTTACTCTTGGACGGATATGAAAATTTTGGATGGGAGGTAAACGACAGCCTGCCGGAGAGTGACATGGGAGGGAAAAAGGGCTTTAACCAGAAAACGGTGATACGGCTGAAACGTGATCGTAAGATTCTCAACAAAGCGGAACTTACCAGACTGCAGAGGAATTTTGAGGCGTGTGTTTCTCAGATACAGACGCTGGAGCGGAGAAAAACATCTGCGGCAGCTGCCTATGCCATTGCGCTTGGCGTGATTGGAACTGCATTTATGGCCGGTTCTACATTTGCGGTGACAGCGCAGCCACCAAACTATATTTTGTGCCTCCTGCTTGCCATACCGGGTTTTCTAGGTTGGATATTTCCCTGTTTTCTCTATAAGAAGGTGGTAGGAAAGAAGGCAGAGAAAATCATACCACTAATCGATGCAAAGTATGATGAGATTTACAAGATATGTGAGAAGGGAAACAAGTTATTGTATTGAAACCTGAGACTTACCTATCGTGTCCAAAACCTCCGTCTTCATTTCCTCAACGTTCCTTTCATCTGTATTCGGTATTATGCCACAATGAGAATTTGGGTAAAGTAAGATTGATTCGAACCGCATATATTTATATAATAAGTTAAGAAAAGTCCACAAAATTTAAAATACGGACAATAAAAACAGGAGTAGACGACAAATATGAATCTGGAAATGATTGAGGCGGGCTGGGTATCCCTTTTGCCCCCATTGATTGCAATTACGCTGGCGCTGATCAGTAAGGAGGTGTATTCTTCTCTTTTTCTGGGGATTTTGACGGGCATGTGTGTGTACTGTTTTTCTACCGGAGGCAATGTGTTACAGGCGGTTACATATGTTTTCGATATGATTGCAGTGAAGATTGGCGAAAACGGATATATGATTATTTTTCTGGTTCTTTTGGGCTCATTGGTTGTTGTGGTGACCAGATCAGGAGGCTCGGATGCCTATGGGCAGTGGGCCGGAAAACGGATCAAAAGCAAAGTCAGGGCTAAACTGGCAACGGCTTTTCTGGGACTTTTGATTTTTGTGGACGATGGGTTTAACTGTCTTACTGTGGGAACGGTTATGCGTCCGATCACGGATAAGTGCAGGATTTCCAGGGAAAAGCTGGCCTATCTGCTGGATTCCACGGCGGCTCCCATCTGCATTATCGCGCCCATTTCCAGCTGGGCGGTAGCGGTGGCCTCAGAAGTGGAGGAGGCAGGCGGACTGCACGCGTTTATGCGGACGATTCCCTACAATTTGTATGCCATTTTGACGATTGTTATGGTATTTTTCCTGAGTATCACAGATTTTGATTTTGGGCCCATGAAAAAAGCAGAAGAAGCCGGGCCGCGGGAAGGGATGGATATAAAAAGAGAGGAAGAAACAGTGAAAAAGGGAACGGTGCCGGATTTGGTGGCGCCGATTCTCACGCTGATTGTCTGCTCAATTCTGGGCATGGCCTATGTGGGCGGCTATTTCGAGGGACGCTCCTTTACGGAGGCAATCGGTGAAAATCCGACAGCAGGGCTGACGCTCGGAACTTTTGCGGGACTGGTAGTGGCAATGCTTCTGTATATTCCACGAAGACTTATGAGCCTGCGGGAATTTATGGCAGGGGTCATTGATGGAATTAAGACCATGATTCCGGCGTTGATGATTCTGATTCTGGCATGGGCACTTGGCGGGGTGTGCCGGGAAATGATCGGGACCGGGCTGTTTGTCAGCAATTTTGTGACGGCCGCAGATCTTTCGCTCAGCTTTCTGCCTGCGATTGTGTTTGCAGTGGCGGCATTTTTGTCCTTTTCCATGGGAACGGCATGGGGAACTTTCGGCATTCTGCTTCCCATTGTATCCATGATCTGTGTGGGAACGGAAGGCGCGGCCGTATTGATTCCGGCCTTGGGAGCTACGCTGGCGGGTTCCGTCTACGGGGATCACTGTTCTCCGATTTCCGATACGACCATTCTGGCGTCCACTGGGGCGCAGTGCGAGCATCTGCGCCATGTGGAAACGCAGCTGCCCTATGCGACCTTAGTGGCGGCAGTATGTTTTGTCGGTTATCTGGCGGCCGGCTTCACCCGCAATCCGTGGATTACGATAGTGGTGTCTGTTTTACTTCTTTTTCTCGCATTTGGTGTGATGATTCATCTGGATAAAAGGAAGAAATGAGATGGAAATGGCGCTTCCGGCAAAATACTTTGCGCAGGCATGGAAAGGATGCCCCTTCCTAGCGGTCATTTCTAAACTCCACATGGAGCATAAAACTCATGTGAAATCTTCGCATTGTCCAGTTGAACATACATCCTCCCGCACAGAGGTATACAGAGCGTGTGCGGGACAGTATTCTCTTTCAGCTCATTAGACATTTTCGTCACCACCGCGAAACAAATTTCAGTGTTTTTATTAAAGAATCCATCCGAGCTTTTCGGCTCAGTTCTTTATATTGGCCTCGATCACCTTTAAAGAATTTTGCCAGTTGCAGTTCCATCGGAACAAATAGATGACTGCCGTAATCATAGCTTAGATGCTGATAAAAGTATGGAAAGTCATACTGCCGTAATCGTTTTATGATCTGCTCCGCCGCTGGTTCCGATGGCCACATGGTATCCATTTTGGAGGAAATCAGCAGGACAGGGCCGGTAATCTTCTCCACTTGGATTACCGCATCCGGATTTGGATTTTTTACCAGAGGGATATAAAGGTCGTACATGGTCAGCTCTCGCGCAGTAAAGCTTTTTTGCAGCACATGACCGAGGGGGAATTGTTTCAGCCCAAAGCTGGTATAGCAGATTTCTTCTCCGTGAAAGCTCCAGCTGCTGCCCGGCATAATGGTAATGCCTTTTTCCCTTGCGAAACCCTGACACACGGTATTCATGGGGGCCACTGCTACAACCGCATTGACCAGCCCCGGCAAAAGGCTCCCCGCCGTCAGCGCCAGCTCTGCGCCCTTGGAGATGCCCCACAGCCCCACTTTTTCATGACCTATCTCGTGTAACCGTTTTACCGCCTTCTCCAGCGGGTCGATAGGGACGTGGTAGAATTGCGCAGGCAGTCCTTCCTCCATCACATATGCCAGTGCCAGTGCCGTCAGCCCGTGAGACTGAAAGACTTGCGCAAGCATCCGGGACCATTCAAATTTTCCATCGCTGCCGCTGAAACAGATCAGCGCTTTTCCCGGATATGCGTCCTGAATCGGACAAAACAGCTCACCATGAAAACCGTCCCGATCGGGATTAAAATATTGCTTTTTCATCAGTCTTTCCCTACCTTTCACAAATGCGTACAAATCCAATCCAGCAACGCGGTAAGATATCCAATCCAAAACAATGATGTCAAAGGCTTTCACTAGGCCGAAGAAAAGGTTAGATATTACTAACTGTTCGTATATTATAACGAAATTTTGCTGTTGTCAATCTGGTACGCGGGGAATTGATAATCAGTGCTATGATACTGAGAATGGCACAACTTTATAGCAAAACCGTCATTACTTTTTTCATGATACTCGTAAGATATTTGTTCTTATGATAGACAAGATGATAGTAGCGTTCAAAGCTCTCATCCATAATAACGGTTTCACTAAGGGCATGTCTGTTTAGTTCTTCTTCCACCGTTTTTCTTGACAAAATTGCATAGCCAAGTCCGTTTTTGACCATCTGGATCAGAGACAACGTGCTGATACTTTCGATGTAGGGAACAGGTGTTAATCCGTGTCTGAAAAAGGCTGCTTCCACACTGTTTCTTGTGCCGCTTCCTTTTTCACGCAGTAGAAGTGGTTTTGTATGCAGGTCAGAGATTGTCATTTTGTCTATGTGCAGGTTAGGTGAAGAGACAACGCACATTTTTTCAGAGTACAGAAGTCTGCTTTCAAACTTTGTCTGTCCGGGAATGTTATCGACAATGGCAAGATCAATTTCGTTATCTGCAATCATTCTTTCAATTTCGCTGGCATTGCAGACATGGATATTCAGTATAATTCCATTTATTTCTGACTCGATCCTGTGAATCCATGCAGAAAGGTATGTTTCGGCACAAGTGACATTCACGCCTATACGACAGGTCATAGATACACTATCATTGCGAAGAACAGCTATGGATTCATCAAATTGAGCAAGAATTGTATCTGCATACTGTCGAAGCCGCTTTCCTGTTTCGGTAACATATATCTGTCTGTTCATACGCTCAAGCAGCCTCGTATTATAAAATGCCTCCAGTTCTCGAATAGCAATGCTGACCGCAGGTTGTGACATATTTAGTTTATCAGCTGTCGCCGTTATACTTCCCAATTCGCAAACAATTTTAAATATGCTTAAATGCCGCAGTGTCATAATATACCTCCATGCATAAGTAAATACTTATGTGTTTTATATTAGTATATGAATTGATTGATGTCAACCATGCGAATATAATACGGTGGAGGAGGTGATAAGATGAAAGGGGGAAACAAAAACATGGGCAGACAAGATAGAAAAATGATCTTGCTTTTATTTTCTTCTTTTATTAAAATTGGTGCTTTTACATTCGGCGGCGGTTATGCCATGATTCCACTGATACAAAAAGAAGTTGTCGAAAAAAGAAAATGGATTACAGATCAAGAAATTCTTGAGATTATTGCCATTGCCGAAAGTACACCCGGTCCGATAGCGGTAAATGCGGCAACTTTTATCGGGTACAGAACCGCAGGTTTTTTGGGGGCATTGGGGGCGACGGTGGGCGTTGCGCTGCCTTCGTTTTTAATCATTGCCGCAATATCGCTTGCTCTTGGACAGTTTGAAAATTTGAAAGCTGTAAAGTTTGCGTTTGCGGGTATCAGGGCGGGTGTTCTGGCCCTGCTTGTAAAGGCTCTTGCTTCTATGTACAAGCAATGTCCCTGGAATAAGATGTCCTATATCATAGCCGCCTTTGCGTTTCTTTGTGTCTCATTTTTCGGGATAAATGTCTTGATTGTAATTATCATCTGTGCAGTAATTGGATTGGTTTATTCCATTATTGCAGAAAGAAGGGAAAACCATTGATAGAGTTGAAACTGTTCATCAATTTCTTAAAGATAGGAGCTTTTACTTTTGGGGGTGGTTATGCCATGCTTCCATTGATTCAGGAACAGGTAACGGCGCATGGGTGGCTGACAGAAGAAGAACTAATTAATTTTATTGCCGTCAGTGAAAGCACTCCGGGACCATTTGCCATCAATATAGCTACCTATGTCGGAATGGAAACCGGAGGATTATTTGGTGCATTTTGTGCTACGTTGGGAGTAGTCTTTCCTTCTTTTGCTATCATACTGGTAATTTTAAAATGCTTTGGTCGCTTTCAGGAAAGCAGGATGATAAAGAGGTGTATGACAGGATTAAGGCCTGCAGTGATCGGATTGATCACTGCAGCTGTTGCTTCTACCGGAAAAACGGTCCTTTTTCCAAGCGGGGTGGCTGTATTTTCCTGCGGGGTATCTTCCCTTGTCATTTCTGTCATGATTTTTGGGGGAATGCTTGTAATGGCCTTAAAAAAAGTACATCCAATTATCGTCATTGCTCTGTCGGGCATGATAGGGATTGTAATGGGGTATAGTTCTTCTTGGATAATTCATTCTACATTATGATTTGTTACAGTCTTTTCTTTTTTCTGAGAGTTCGTAACATGAGGGGGAAGGAAGTTGCTTTTCAGATGGGATTTATGCATAATAGGATTGGAGGTGAAAGGAAAATGATTTCGGCAATTTATGACAGACGAAGTATCAGAAAATTTTCAGATACGCCCATATCAAAAGAAGATATGACAGAAATTATTCAAAGCGGAATAAAGGCGCCTTCCTCTAAGAACAGACAGCCGTGGAAATTTATTGTGGTGCAGGGAAAAGAAAAAGAGGAAATGCTAAAGGCTTTCCGTCAGGGAATTGCAAGGGAAGAAAACGAAAATGCATTACTGCCGCAGAGTGCACAACATATTCCTGCGGCAAAATATACTGTGGATATCATGGAAAGCGCGCCTGTTGCGGTATTTGTCGTTAATTCACTGGGTAAAGGTATTGTATCAGAATTAACGCCAGAGGAGCGCGTCTATGAAATTTGCAATATCCAATCTGTAAGTGCCGCTATACAAAATATGCTTCTTGCCGCGACAGAGAAGGGAATAGGCAGTTTATGGATCTGTGATATTTATTTTGCATATGCAGAATTATGCGAATGGCTGAACAGTGAAGGAGAACTTGTGGCGGCTGTTGCATTCGGTTATCCCAACGAGTTTCCGCAGGCGAGACCGCGGGAGAGCTTTGATGAGGTTGTTGAATGGAGGGGCTGATTGTAAGCGTTTTTCAAACTCTTAGATCAAAGTCCTGTTGAAAGATATGATGAAAGCCCCGTGAACGGGTAGAAGCCGTTTTCGGGGGCGCCATACAGGTTTCTTTCAATGAAAAACGCCCCTGCTGAAGTAGGAGCGTTAGGTATGTATATATTCAAATTTTCCTGAAAATGTCCAATGTATTTGAAGTGCCTACGGCTATATAATTTCCGCATTTGCTAAATCCAAATGCCTTTATTTCATAATCCTCAAAGATAATGGTACATTTCTCTGGATTTAAGGTATAAAGAGTATAATTGGGCATAAATATGATTTTCACCATCGGCCAAAAGGGAGCTGCTGACACCAATATGTTTTACTGCCTGTTTGGCAATCTATAATACTTTGCCTTTGGCTCGATATGACAACTAATTTCTCGGTATGTACGTTTGAAAAGCCTAAATACATTACCCCCCCCGACCGCATAAGTAGTTTTCTCCCACCCATCAGGAATACCCGTCGGAATGCGTTGGATGATGCCCTGCATCTTTTTTCTATGCTCAATCTCATTTGCGTCCATAACATACCTCCGTTACATTTTTTATCCGATGCTTATAATCAGCCCATTAGAAAGGAAAATACAATCCCTCTCTCCAAATGATTGCCAATGAGTAGAGTGATATAAAAGCACCCTTCCTAATTTGATAGCCTACGCCCGTATTTTCGCTGTAGTTTTTTTGAAAGCTTTTGTTTTTCTCTTTTTTGGGTTTTATGTACTGCTCTTTTTTCTGAAATAAAAATATAATAACCATTTTTCTCGACTACTTTAACGCCGCCAAATACAGATTCCATTTTATTCTTATACCACTGATACCGTTTGGTAACCATAACCATTCTGGCGCCGTACTTCAAATGTCGGAATCCTCCTTCAATAAAATTTTTGGGTACATCAAAGTTTGCATGATAAGGGGGATTTGATAGAATCAAATCAAAGTCCTGCTCAATCATATTATGAAAGCCATCGCTTTGCAATATATTTATAGCCCCCAGACCATTGCGCACTGCATTTTCTTTTGCGACCTTGACTGCAAGGGGATTGATATCAACCATGGTAACATTTTCTACGCCTGAAAAATGCGCTGCATATATGCCGATTACGCCATATCCACAGCCTAAATCCAATATTTTCTGGCCGGCTTGAATGTCGATTTCTGAAATCATAGCCAGTGTTCCTTTATCAATACCATTTGGCGAAAACAGAGTCTTTTCGGTATGCATTTTTAGACAGATTCCGTTTATCGTACATTCTATCATATTGCATTTACAATATCGCTTTCACAAGTTTGAATAAAACGGAGTATTTGACTGGCATCGTTGGCATGTCTCATATCCTCTATGCCGATAAAATAAGCGGCGCATAAAATCTCTATACATTCCATCACGCATGGGACTGCACTTTTTTCTTGTGCAGAAAGCCGGATGACAGTCTCGTAACCTGCAATAACCGATTTGACAGTTTCAAGCCATTCTTTTTCCGCCAAGGTATCGACTGTTTCTTCTGTTAACAATCCCGCCAGAAAATAGCAAAGATCAAAAATCCTTATATTTCTTTGGCTTAAATCAAAGTCGATATATCCTGACAGATTACCTTCGAAGAATAGAAAATTCCCAAAATGCACATCTCTGTGAATCAGTTGTTTTGGCAGATAATCATATACGGCATCCAGCGCTTCCGTTGCTTTGGCATACTCTTCTTCGCTGACAATCTGCCATTCATTCTTTATCAAAAATTCCCGGACCCATCCATTCATTTCCTGTAACAGACTGTTATCCCAGAATTCCATTCCTTTTTCGCATTTCAGAAACGCTCTGTGCAGCTGCGCGATTGCGCATCCCATTTTATGAGCCATTGCTTCCTCTTTTATATCGGAGATGTTACTTCCCCGCAGTTTTTTGGACAGGAGAAAATAAGAATCTTTATAAGCAGCGTATTTTTCCCCGGTTTTGGTAAGAATTGTCTCTGCAACCGGGATATTGCATTCGGACAATATCGCCGATAATTTTATATTTCTTTCCAGATGATCTTTGTTATCATAAATTTTTACCACATAGGAATGATTGATTTCCCAAGCCGAAGGATATATTTGTGATAATTGTCTGTTTTCAATTCCCCATAATGGCAAAATCTGTTCTATGATTTCTTTCATTTTCTGGTATCTCACCTTTTCGCTTAATATAATCCTTCTGATACTTGACTCTGACAGATGGTATATGTTCCCGAGCTGTCCGTTAGGTCTTCCTTCCAGATGTTTTAGGTAGATATGCTGATTACGTTTCTCTAACTCAATCTTATAGTCGGTTTGCTGTTTTACCCTGCAATCACTTTCCTTCGGTATATACAAATAGCCGCCCTGATAATATTTCTGAATAGTCGAAATTAATTCTTCGGGCAGGATTTCATTTGCATTCACATATTTCATCGGTATCATTCACTCCGTAAATATATTTGTTATATTATAGCAGACGGCGCTGACTTACCGGTGATTATATCCGTTTCTGTATAGAATATAATCATGAAAATATTAAATATCTTTGACATTTCTATATCGCAGTGCTATACTCTATATATCGCAGTACGATGCATTGCAGTACTGAATGGGGTGATATCATGGATAGTCATATTAGAAAAGTATATGTGCCGATGACGGAAACAGGCTTTTACATTTTGCTGTGTCTGAGAGAGGAAGCCCATGGATACAGTATTGTTAAAAAAACAGAACAATTAACACAGGGTGAAATAAAAATCAGCCCTGGGACGTTGTACGGAAGTCTGTCTAAAATGGAAAAAGACGGTCTGATTCAATTTATCAGAGAAGAGGAGAACCGCAAGATTTATTGCATTACAAAGCTGGGGACACAGGTGCTTGATCTGGAAATGAAGCGTATTGAGCGTTTATACAGAAGCATGCAGGAGGCGAAATGACATGAAAGATACCAAGACAGAAATCAGGTTTTTTTCTATTCCTGAATGGAAAAAGGAAGAAAGCTATCTTCGGGAACAGCATAAAAATGGATGGGAATTTATCTCACTCAGCGGTTTATGTGTATATCGTTTTAAAAGATGTGAGCCCAAGGATGTGGTTTATCAGTTGGATTACAATCCGGACAGCCTCGCGAAAAAGAACGAATATGTCCAAATGTTCAGGGACTGCGGATGGGAATATTTGCAGAATTATGCAGGTTACAGCTATTTTCGTAAGGCGGTTTCTGAGATGGATGGTTCGGAGGAGGAGATTTTCTGTGAAGATGCTTCCCGGTTAGATATGATGAAACGGGTTTTCTCAGGACGGATGATCCCTCTTTTGGTCACTTTCTTTTTGGTTATTATTCCGCAAATCATTATGCAGGGTCGGATTGACGACCCCGCAAGCCAAAGTTTGATGGTGTTTTTCTGCATTATGTTTGTGATCTATCTGGGACTGTTTATAGCGTTTGCCGTTCCGTTTTGGAAATACTACAGGTCGGTTCATAACAATAGAAGATGATATTTGACAGATCAGGTATTTAGTGATACTATTTTTTTATATCCCATGAGGGAGTAGCAAGCGTATACCGTAACAAGTCAACATACTGACCGCCTGGTCTGGCTTGTTTTAAATTGCGAGACTCATGTATAGCACAAAAAACTATACGTGAGGTTTATATTTTGAAATAAATGCCAAGTATAGTTTTTGAAACTGTGCTTGGTTTTTTTATGCGCATGGGCGCACAGTGAAATCAGAGTATGCAAATGCGGGAGGGACAAAGGATGGAATGGAGTTTACTATTTTTCTTTAACAGTGTGCTGCTTGGTATCGGGCTTGCGATGGATGCCTTTTCGGTTTCGCTTGCAAACGGATTGCATGAGCCGGATATGGAAAAGAAAAGAATGTGTAAAGTGGCCGGAGTATTTGCCTTTTTTCAGGCGGTGATGCCGATGATCGGGTGGATATGTGTTCACACCATTTCCCGGTACTTTCAGGTGTTCAGAAAATTTATTCCGTGGATTGCCCTGATCCTGTTGGTATTCATTGGCGGTAAAATGCTGTTTGACGGTGTGAAAGACAGCGATGGCGAAAGAGAAAAGCCAAAGACAGGTGCGGCGGCTCTTTTGTTGCAGGGTATCGCTACATCAATAGATGCCTTATCAGTCGGATTTGCGATCGCAGGATATGGTTTGATCATGGCTGTTGTGTGCGCCCTTATCATTTCAGGTGTGACATTTGTGATTTGCATGGCGGGACTCACCATCGGAAAGAAGTTTGGCACAAAGTTTTCAAACAAGGCAGCAATACTCGGAGGGATCATTTTGATTGTGATTGGCATTGAAATCTTTATAGCAGGCGTCTGATTGTCTGAACTGTCGATTCAACGTCCATATTTGCGCTGCAGTTTTTTTGAAAGTTTTTGTTTTTCTTTTATCTTTGTGCTGCGGATGGGCCTTTTCTGTGAAATGAAAATATAATAACCGTTTTCCTCGACTATTTTAACGCCGCCAAACACAGCTTCCATTTTATTCTTATACCATTGATACCTTTTCGTAACCATAACCATACTGCCGCCACACTTCAAGTGATGGAATCCGCATGCATCGCAATGCCGAGCAGGAGAACATCATGGATAGTCATGTCGGAAAAGTATATGTGCAAATGATACAGCAGCGGTCTCTGGCATCAGGGCGTGCGTCGGGGAAGTGAAAAGGAGTTTTGACCGTAGCGGTCAAAACTCCTCAGGGCTGTCGCTATTGGTATTATCTGCCCCGATTGACAGCGCAAAGGTATCTGCAATCACGGGCAGCTCTCTTCCCCAGCCTTCTTCCGCATCAGTCGGATAACAGTAGAATATTCCCCATACATCATTTTCAGACGCTTTCAATCCGACATGATAAATCAGGTCTCCTTCCTGTTTTTCCTTATCATAATCCTGTACGGTCACATAACCGTCGTCCGTCAGTTCCTGATCAACAGAATCTATCGATTCGTTTCTAAAATGCGTGATCCAAAGACGGACCTGTTCATTGACTGCTGCAATCCATATGTCGGAATCGGATTTCTGCCATTCATCATCTGGCAGATAGATGGAGTAACCGTCGCCAATCGTAAGCGTAGCCTGTTTTAGTTCCTGCGCCCCTTCTTTAGAAAAGATAAGGACCGCTGTATTTTCTGTAGTATAAACAGGCGTCTGCTCTACAGGAATTTCTTCCGGCTCCGGCTGGTCAGACATATTTTCCGTATTTTCATTTTCTATATTATTATTTTCTGCACTCTCATTTTCTGCATCTTCATTCTCTATATTCTCAATTTCTATATTTTCATTTCCCATATCCTCTTTCCCGATGGAGCAGCCTACCAGTGTCCCCGAACAGATTGTTAAGATCACAGCGCAGATCAATATGGAAATCCCATTTTTCTTTCTGCCTTTTATTAAGATATTTTGAAATCGCTTTTTCATAATCTTTGTTCCTCCATAAAATTGTGTTGATAAAACGGCCCTTCTGGCACATCCCTTATGCAGCACAGACAGCAGTGTTTCTGTATATGCTTTTCGCACAGCATAACTTGTGCCTTGTGTAACTTTTTCATCACAGGACAGCTCCATATCAATAACGGCTTCCTTCTGCATCATCCAGATCAGGGGATTAAACCAGTGAACAGCATTTGCCATCACAAAAAGCAGTTTCAGGTACACGTCTCCCCGTTTCAAATGAACCAGCTCATGCTTTAAAATAAAAAACAGTTCCTCGGAGTTGTACTGCTCTTTGGGTAAAATTAAAACAGGCTTAAAAAATCCTATTACCATTGGGCTTTCAGCTTCGTGATTTTCTATCACCCATATGGTACGGCTGATATGTAATTCGTGTTTCAGCTTGAACATCTGACTTAAAATATTTACATCCTCTACGATTTTGCCCCTTTTCATCACCCGCCGCTTATAGTGGGAATAGCTGATGAAATGTATGGATATAAAAATCAGGATGCCGGTGATCCAGACGAAACTCACTAAATCAAGCAGAGTAATCCCCATATTGCTGTCGCCGGACGGTTCGGTAAGCGGAGCGGCCATCTGTGCCGGTATTTCAACGATAATCCGTCGGGATGGGATCGCCGCGTTAACTGGAACGTCTGTATCCTGTTCTGCCGATACGGGCGCAGTCCGGGATTTTGGCTGTAACAGCATATCTATCACAGACTGCCCATTTACGCCGCCAAAAGGGAGAAGCAGCCTCAATGAAAGAAATATCCAAATCATGTACTTCCATTTTGAGGCATATCTCTTATTTAAAAATGGCGCAAGTAAAATCAATACAATAACCATCAATCCGGTAGATACTGAAATTCCCAAAATGGATAAAAATATATTTATCATCATTCAGTCTTCATCCTCCAGTTTATCCAAAAAATTTCTGAGTTCTTCAATATCAGAGTCTTTAATCGCCCTGTTGCTATAGAGTGAAGCTATCATGTTCTGTATTGAATTATTGTACAGCTTTTCGAGAAAATGTTTGCTCGCTCCAGCCTTATATTCGTTCTCCGGAATAATGGAAGTATACAGATTACTTCCTGTTGAACGGTCGCAATGGATAAAGCCCTTATCAGCCAGCCTTGTTAGTGACGTCATTAACGTGGAAAGCTGCCATTGCCTCCGGCCCTGTAATTCCTTTAAAATATAGTTTGATGTTACAGGACTTTCACTGTCCCAAATCACCTGCATGATTTCCAGTTCCGCTTCTCCCAGCTTTTTCAGAACATTTCCCATATATTGGCACCCTCCTTATTATACGCGCGTATAATTCATTATACAGTTGTATAGTGGGGTTGTCAAGTTAGGATCAGCGGGGCAGATAGAGGAGGTACAGCGACGGCCATTGCGATGTTATGGCCATATTATTTTTATTGACATCGTTGGGTTTCATTTTTATAATTTAGGGAAACAAACGGGGGAAAACGCGATGCAATATACGACGACCTATCAGACGCCGATGGGAGAAATGCTTCTGGCGGCCGATGAGACCGGATTGACGGGACTTTGGTTTGACGAAGGGAGATACTTTGCGGAGGGCCTGAACGAGGAACATGAAGAGAAGGAACTGCCTGTCTTTGCGTTGGCAAGGAGATGGCTGGATATTTATTTTGATGGAAGAGAGCCGGACTTTATGCCGCCTCTTCACATGATCGGATCTCCGTTTCGCTTAAGCGTCTGGAAACACTTATTGGAGATTCCTTATGGAAAGACGGCCACCTATGGGGAGCTGGCGAAAATAATGGCAGAGGAAAGGGGGCTTGCCCGAATGTCTGCGCAGGCTGTGGGCGGTGCGGTCGGACACAATCCCATTTCCATTATTGTGCCCTGCCATCGGGTGATTGGCGCAAACGGGAGCCTGACAGGATATGGAGGCGGCCTGGATAAGAAGGAGCGGCTTCTTGCGCTGGAGGGTATCCTTTAATCTGAAAGGGAGAATCCATGCGTCCGATTTTAACGGCAATGCGGCAGTGGGGCGTGGATGATAAAAAGGGTGCGGGGAAAGGATGATCACATGATCGGAAAAATCTCGGTGAGAGGAAGCATGCGGAACAAAATACTGATGATCTGTATTTTGTGTACGCTGATTGCGCTGGTTTTGCAGACGGCACTTCTTTTGAATGTCAGTTCCAACATGGTTTACGAGCAGGCGCGGGATATTGCCTACAACTCTCTTGATAATATGCAGAACGAGCTGGGAAGCTATATCGAGGGCATTGAGAATAATCTGGTCAATATCTACAATGATAAAGCTTTTCTCAGTGCGCTGCGGGACTATGGGACGGTGGAGGAACTGCGGCAGGACTATTACCGCTATGCGAGGGATTATGCGGAGAAACATTTTACAGCCAGCGACGGTATGATGGCCCTCTACTTTTATAACAGCGGGCATGAGACTGTCAGTGTGTACAGGAAGGCGGCCACCCCGAAACGAAACTATGCCGCCGATATCTATGAGGAAGCGGCGGTTTATAATGCGGAATGGGTGAAGGCATACACGGAATCCTCCGAAAATAAAATGCTGATTTCCAGTTATCACAATCCTTCCACGGATGCCGATATGGTGAGGTTTGTGTTAAAGCTCTATGATATTTCCAGTACAAAGGACATGATCGGCTATATTGTCTGTGATGCGGATGTGAAGGCCATACAGAAGATTATGCAGAAATATCAGTTGGGAGACAACACATTTGTCTGGCTGCAGCCTGCGGGAGACCGGGCCTTTGCTCTGGTGGGAGAGCCTGGCGGGAGCTATATCGACTTTTATGAGTGGACAATGGAGGAAATTCAGGAGAACGGGCAGGCGGCGGTGGATATGGCAGACTCTGAAAAGGTGTTTTTTCATCTGCCGGTTAAAAAGTATAATCTTGGCGTCTATGCGGTCATGCCCCAGTCTGTGCTGAAGGCAAGTCAGAAGATGCTTTCGAGAACGCTGGTTATGAGCGTGACGGCCTTAAGTGTCCTCATGATTATTCTCTATACCTATATCACAAAGCGGCTGACCAATCCGCTGGCAAATCTGATGGATACGATCGGCAGGATTCGCGGCGGCGATACGGATCTCCGGGTTGATTACCGGGTGCAGGATGAGATCGGGAAATTAGGGGAAGAGTTTAACTATATGCTGGATTCCATCGAAAGCCTGATCGGGCAGCAGTATCAGGATAAACTTTTACTCAACAGGGCACAGTATCAGGCTCTGCAGGCACAGATTAACCCGCATTTTCTGTATAACACTTTGGACACCATGAGCAGCATTGCCAGCATTCAGGACTGTGATCTGGTCAGCGACCTGTGCCAGTCGCTCAGCAATCTATTCCGCTACAGTCTGGATATGAAATATCCCTACGCTACTGTGTCGAGGGAAATTGCCCATCTGAAAAATTATATTTTTGTCATGAATGTGCGGATGCGGCAGGAGATCCGCTATCATTTCGACATTGACGACGATGCCTTGCTCTACTCGGTGCCGAAGATTTCCATACAGCCCCTTGTGGAAAACGCCATTAACCACGGCTTGAAAAATAAGCGCGGGGAAAAGAATATTTACATTAAAATATGGCAGGCGGAAGGAAAACTGTATGTCATGGTCAGGGACGACGGTGTGGGAATGGATGCGGATAAATTCAACCGCCTTCTTAAGGAAAACGACACGGGTCTGGTGGAGGAGGGAGACTCCATCGGGCTGTTGAATATCAATGCCAGATTAAAAATGATCTACGGAGAAGAATACGGTCTTTCCATCGAGAGCGAACCCGGCAGGGGCTCTGCAGTGTTTCTGACGGTGGCGGCAAAGAAAGAGGAAGAATTGTATGGAAAGGAAAATGTATAAATTACTGATCGCGGACGACGAGTATTGGACCAGAGAAAAGATTCGCAGCATGATAGGCTGGGAGGATTACCAGATTGATTTTATGCCGCCGGCGCAGGATGGGGAAGAGGTGCTGCAGATGATGGCGCAGGACAGGCCGGATATTCTGATTACGGACATCAACATGCCCTTTTTAAACGGTGTGGAACTGGTGAAAATAGTGAAAGAGCAGTATCCGGAGGTGGTGGTTCTGGTGCTAAGCGGTTACGATGATTTTGCCTATGTCAAGGAGACATTAATGGCGGGCGCGATCAACTACTTGTTAAAACCGGTCTCCAAAATTGATCTGATCCAGGCGGTGTCGAAGGCGCTGGAGCTGATCAGCGAGAAGGAAGAAAACGAGCGGCAGAATCTGAAAGCGGCTTCCCTTTTGCAGGACCGGGAGTTAAGCCTTCTGATTGAAAAAGAACGGATCAGGCTATCCATGACGCCGGTTGCGGGAACGGCCCTTGACGCCGCAGGCTGCAGCGTCATGCTCATCAAGATTCATGATTTGCAGGCACTCATGGCAAAATACCAGTATGATATGAACTACCTGTCTTACTCCATTAAGAAGAAGCTGCGGGAACTGGATCAGCAGCAGAAACTGGTTGTATTTAACTATATCAACAGGAGCAATGAATTTCTGATCGTTACGGAATTGGACGTCAGTGAGCAGCAGGTGCTTGCCTTAAAAATTATGAAGCGTCTGCGGGAGGAGACGGACAGTCCCATTACCATTGCGGTCAGCGAGCAGGCCTATTCTATGGACAGTCTTCATGACGCCTATGTACAGAGCATTTCGGTGCTGATGACCAGACCTTACAACAGGGAGAGTGTCATCTTGTTCTGCAACAAGGAAAAGAACAGTATGAATACACAAGTGACTGACTGTTTTAGTCAAGAGATGGAGCGGCGGTTAAAGACCGCTCTGAAGTCGGGAAGTGAAAAGGCGCTGAAAGATTTTCTGTTGGGGGAGGCTGGGCTGGGTTCCTGCGAAAAACTCAACTTCATGGAGACGAAGCAGATCGTCAACCGGATCTCAGCTGTTTTTCTGGACTATCTTGCAGGACAGGGGGCGTCAGAGGAAAGCATCAGGGAGCTTGGGCGGCTGGAGCAGATGGCCGACAAGGTTGTGGAAAGTCTGGATGTGGGAGAGCTGCTGTCGCTGCTCACGGAGATGCAGAATGTAGTGCTTGGAGAAAAGAAGGGCGAAATCACAGGGAATATCCGGGATTGTGTAAAGGAGGCGGTGGCCTACATCAATGAAAATTATTTTGAGGAGTTGACCCTGTCGGGACTTTCCGAAAAATATGCGGTGGAGAGTTCTTACTTCTCCAAACTTTTCAAGCAGGAGACAGGGGAGAACCTGATGCTGTATATTGCGTCGAGGCGTATGGAAAAAGCCAAGGAACTGATGCAGAGGGAGGATATCAATATTGCTGAGGTGGCCTTTATGGTGGGCTATGACGATTACACCTATTTCAGCAAAGTTTTTAAAAAGCATACCGGTGTGAGCCCCAGAGAGTATCGAAACCGTCTGTTTCAAAATTTTACAAGTTAGATTTACAAAAAAGGCATAGTTCTTTTTCCGGGTAAAATTATATAGTAGTAGTAACAAAACAAACCAACTATTTTACGGAGGGAGAGAATTATGAAAAAGAAAGCATTAAGTTTACTTTTATGCTCGGCAATGACAGTGGGTATGTTGACAGGATGCGGCGGCTCGGGAGACGACGGCGCTGCAAATACACCTGCGGCGGACACGGTTGATGAGGCGGAGGCCCCTGCGGCAGCAGAGGAGGCCGATGAGGCGGAAGCGCCTGCACCGTCCACAGACGGGGAGGAAGTTACGCTGACTGTGTTAGCCGGACAGTCCACTACGGATGCGGGCATTGAGGATATGATCGATGCGGCGTTAGCCGAGAAGTATCCCAACATTACGCTGGAGTGGGAGTGCACAGGCTGGGATGGCGAGTTTCATCCCAAAATGCAGCAGTACATGCAGTCCGGACTGCCCGATATCATCATCGGCAAGGCGCAGGACGTAAACACATACGCTTCACAGGGACTTCTGGGGGAAATTGATGCTACCTATCTCGACAGGGGTCTGGATGCGGCGAGGGAGAATGTGACAATCGACGGCAAGACCTACGGTCTGGTATACAACGCTTTGTATCAGGGCGTATATTACAACAAGACCATGTTTGCAGAGAACGGCTGGGAAGTACCCACCACGCAGGAGGAGCTGCAGGCAATTATAGATGACTGCAACGCAAAGGGCATTGTTCCTTTCGCGAGCCATATGGTAGATACCTGGTCCATCGGTAACGTGACCATGCAGTTTATGATGAACGATGTATTTAACAATACGCCTGACTGGGGCGACCAGTTCAGAGAGGGCAAGGTGTCCTTTGCGGAAGACCAGGCGGCACAGACGGCTTACTCCTACAATAAACTGATCTTTGACAATACCTATCCTGAGACCTTCTCCACGGAGCAGACAGACTGCGACGCGAGAATGGTGCTGGGTGAGGCGGCTATGAAGGTGTCCGGTTCCTGGTCCATCCAGAACTTCCTCGACATCGATGAAAATTTTGACTTCGGTATCTTCCCGTTCCCGAACCAGACGGGTGATTCCAAGCTGATTTTCGAGCCGAACATTGCAATTATGACAAGTGCGCAGACAGAGCATCAGGATGCGGTAAACTGTGTGCTGGATGTACTCTCCGGGGATAAGGAGCTGGCAGTAGAGATTCTGGACTTCACCAAGACGGCTTCCATGTTAAAGGATGTTGCGCCTACTTTTGCCAACCCCAGCCAGGCGGATATCGACGAATATGCGTCTAAAGGAATGATCGTTGACGTGACGCTTGGAAACAACCAGTTGGTATGGGGCGGCTTCCAGGAGGAGAACGCGGCAGATATTGCGGCATACCTACAGGGGGACATCAGCTTTGAAGATTGTCTGGCTGCTTCCGATGCGAGAGTCGGTTCCAGCAGCGCGCAGTAAAACGGTGTGTCATGGAGGGGAGGAGAGTGTTCTCCTCCCCTCTTTTCCATAAGTGGAGAGTAGGTGGAGAGGACTAGTTATGAATAAAAAGAAAACGATGCAGGACAAAATGAATCGCCAGTATTTTCTCTTGATTGTACCCGGTATGGTGATCTTTACCATAGGCGTGATCTTACCGCTGCTGCTGGCGCTGCGGTACTCCTTTACCAGCTGGGATGGCATGACTGTTGAGAAGGAGTCTGTGGGAATTTCCAATTACATCAATCTCTGGAAAGACGCCAATTTCAGGCAGGCGTGGTGGTTTACCATTAAGTTTACGATTGCCAATACAATTGTGCAGAACGTATTTGCCCTGTTGTTTGCGGTAGCTCTGGACAGCGGGATCAAAGCCCAGAAAGTATACAGGACGATTCTGTTTATTCCCTGTCTGGTCAGCGCGGTTATCGTCGGATTCGTCTGGCTGAAACTGTACTCCAATGTACTGCCCGAATTGAATGAAATCTTCGGAACGAACATTAACTTTTTACTGTTTGGCGACGGCAAAACTGTTTTGAGAGGTCTGGTCATTGCAAACAACTGGCAGTGGATCGGCTACTGGATGTTAATTTATCTGGCGGGGCTTCAGTCCGTACCCTCTGATCTCTACGAGGCGGCCAAGGTGGACGGGGCAAGCGCAGTGCAGCGGTTTTTCAATGTGACGATTCCCATGCTTGCGCCGGCAATCACCATATGCGTGGTGGGAATCACAACGGGCTCCCTCAAGGTGTATGATTTGCTGGTATCTTCCACAGGCGGCGGCCCGGGCAGGGCCTCCACCTCCGTGATCCAGATGATTTACGCGACGGCGATCAGCGGCAGGCAGTACGGTTACGGTTCCGCCATGTCGGTAACGCTGGTTGTCATTCTTCTGATGGTAGCTATGATACAGGTGAAGGGATTAAAGAGTAAGGAGGTGCAGTCGTAATGGCTAAATTCAGACGTGCCAGACAGGCAGAAGATGTAACACAAAAACCTTATACGGCGAGCACCTTTGCGGTTCAGGCTGTGATGACGGTTGTGGCTGTGTTGTTTCTCTTCCCGCTGTTTGTGATATTGAATTATTCTTTTAAAACAAAGAAGGAGCTGTATCTGACCAGCCCGTTAAAGCTGCCGGATTCCCTGCAGTGGGCAAACTATGAAGCGGCTTTAAAGAAGCTGAATCTGACGACCACATTTACAAACACGTTTATTTACACAGCGGTCAGTGTATTGATCCTGGCGCTTCTGTGTGGTGTTACGGCCTGGGCGATTTCCAGAGGAAAGGGTAAATTTTTCAAATTTTCCTTTGTCTATTTTGTGATTGGCATTCTGATTCCTTTTCAGGCGCTGTTTTTGCCGATTTATACGATCGGTTACAAAATGCACCTGACAAACACAAGATATGGTATTATATTTATGTATGTTGCGACAGGTATTTCCTTTGGCGTATTTCTGATGAACAGTTTTATGTCCACGGTTCCGCTGGAACTGGAGGAGGCGGCCCGCATAGACGGCTGCTCTGTGGTGAGAACTTATTTTGTGATTGTGTTCCCGCTGTTAAAACCGGCCTTTGCCACGCTGATTATTATGCAGGCTTTCCAGATCTGGAATGACTATCTGCTGGCGAGTCTGTATGTGAGCAAGAAGGGGTTAAAGACGCTGACGGTGGCGATACAGTCCCTGTTCTCGGCGCAGGCCAGCGATTACACGACGGCAATGGCGGCCATCGTGGTGTCGGTGCTTCCTATTTCCGTCTTGTTCCTGAGCCTGCAGAAATACTTTATCAAAGGTATGACGGTGGGAGCGGTCAAAGGTTAACCGTGTGAGAAGAACTTCTAACCGCTCACAGCAAAGGCTGTCTCGCGGAGAAGTTCTAAGTTTCACACAAGAGAATGCCAAAGAGCAGCATTCTCTGTATGGATTGGAGGATTCGGATGAAAAAGGTATACAGTGAATTTATATTGGGAGATATGAAGGCCTGTTATGTGCAGGATGAGGAGTCGGGGAGTATGGAGCTTGTCCTGCTCCCCGCAGACATGGCTTACGAGGTGGCTTACAGGGAGAAACCCTATCCGGATTCTCTGGTGCAGGTGAAGCTTGTGGGAGATACTTATGCGGGCGGCTATGCCGGGGGAAGAACCATGCGGCAGAATGCCTCCGTGGATGCCCTTGTGTTTGAGGAGCAGAAGATAAAGGAAGATAACGGGGAGACGGTGATCTGTACCGTGTTGACGGATGCCAGAGGCTATCGTTACAGACATTTTCTGCGCTGGAAAGAGGGAAAGAAAAGTCTGCTCTCCCACACGGAGTTTGAAAATATGTCGAAGGGAAAGGCGGGATTGGAGCTTTTGTCCAGCTTTTCTCTGGGCGGGATATCGCCCTTTGTGGGAGCGGATGAGGCCGGAAAACTGAAACTGCACCGTATCAGAAGCGTTTGGAGCATGGAGGGTAGAGAGGAACCTCAGGTGATTGAGGATTTGCAGTTGGAGCCTTCCTGGGGCGGTCATGCGGTGCGCTGCGAGCGCTTCGGGCAGGTGGGTTCCATGCCCGTAAACGGATATTTCCCCTACGCGGTGATGGAAGATGTGAAATCAGATCTTTTCTGGGGTGCGATGGTCTGTCATAATGCAAGCTGGCAGATGGAAGTCTACAGAAGAGGCGATGACGTGAATCTCTCCGGCGGACTGGCGGATTATGATTTCGGCCATTGGATGAAGGAGATCGCGCCGGGAGAAACCTTTGTGACGCCCGCGGCTATCCTGTCTGTGTGCAGGGGCGGCGGTATTGACGAAATCTCGCAGAGAATGACGGCGGCAGTGGAGGATGCGGTGAATCAGGGCCCGGCGTCGGAACAGGAGCTTCCGATCATTTTTAACGAGTATTGTACCACATGGGGCTGTCCCTCCCACGAAAATATATGCGGCATTCTGGACGCCATCAAGGATAAGGGCTTTTCCTATTTCGTGATAGACTGCGGCTGGTATAAGCAGGAGGGTGTTCCCTGGGACGTGGCGATGGGAGACTACCGTGTGTCGAAGGAACTGTTCCCGGAGGGGCTTGAGAAAACGGTGGATGCGATCAAGGCCCACGGTATGAAGCCCGGTATCTGGTTTGAGATCGACAATGTGGGAGAGAAGGCGGAGAGCTACCAGAAGACAGAGCATCTGCTTACAAGAAACGGCGCGCCGCTGACTACATCCATGAGAAGATTCTGGGATATGAGACAGGACTGGGTGCAGAATTATCTGGAAGAGCGGGTGATCGGCACCCTGGAGAAGTATGGCTTTTCCTATATGAAGATGGATTACAACGATACCATCGGTGTTGGCTGCGACGGAGCCGAGTCTCTGGGTGAGGGACTGCGGCAGAATATGGAGGCGTCGCTTGCCTTTATCCGCAAGGTGAAGGAGAGAATACCCGGTTTTATTTTAGAAAACTGTTCTTCGGGCGGACACAAGCTGGAGCCGCTCATGATGAGCGAGTGCAGTATGGCTTCTTTCTCGGATGCTCATGAGTGCGAGGAGATTCCGATTATCGCGGCATCTTTACATCGTGTGATTCTGCCGAGACAGAGCCAGATCTGGGCGGTGATCCGCGGGGATGATTCGTTAAAGAGAATTGCCTATTCCATGGCGGCGACTTTTCTGGGAAGAATGTGCCTGTCGGGAGATGTAACAAAGCTGACAGAGCAGCAGTGGGATGTAATCGACCGCGGTATTGCGTTCTATAAAAAAGCGGCGCCTGTCATTAAAGACGGACTTAGCAGGCTGTACGGGCCGAAGATTTTAAACTACCGCCATCCTGGGGGTTGGCAGTGTCTTGTGCGCACGGAGGGCAGTGTGGAGCATGAGAAGAAGGCCGGAGTTCTGGCGGTGTTCCACAGCTTTAACGGGGAGCATGAGGGGGCCCTGGAGGTTTCCCTGCCGGCGGACAGGGAGTATCAGATTGAAATGGTCTATTCGGATGCGGATGCAGATATTTCGGTGGCAAAGGGCAGGATTACGTGTTATATCCCGGAGGACATGCGGGCCGTTGCGGTTTTGCTGAAAGAAATCGAATAAGAATTAGGATAATTTAAATTTCCTCTTGCCAAATGACGAAGGATATGGTATCATATCCTTCGTTAAGGCTACCTGAAGCCTTTCATGAGGCTCCATGGTCAAGCGGTTAAGACATCGCCCTTTCACGGCGGTAACACGGGTTCGATTCCCGTTGGAGTCATTGGTCATCCGACCTGTGTTAATAGAATACGGCGCAGTAGCCAAGCGGTAAGGCGTGGGTCTGCAACACCCTGATTCACCGGTTCAAATCCGGTCTGCGCCTCTTGGAGAAGTGATAAAATGGGCACTTCTCCAATTTTTTTGTATGTAGGTGTATGTAACCCTAGTCCAGAGCGGCTTTCATGGTTTCTAAGGTCGTCTGATCGGGCTTAGACTGTCTTATATAGTGCCATGTGTTCCTGTTCATCTACAGGAACCAGCTCAATCAAAATATTGTCTCTTCTTATTTTTCTCAACCAGGTTATTCCCCTGGAGGGGTATGGCGGCGGTTGCAACACCTTCTGCTTCATTTTGCCCAATAATCACGCTCTGCAAATAATCCCCATTTTTCATATCCAATGGTTTGCAGCTCTTTAAGGTGCGAATAATCATTTAATCGAACCAATTGATATGTATAGCTTTCTTTTTCCAGAATAAGTTCTGTCAACGCAGTATTCTCCATCCAATTTAAAAAATTGATATCTTCGTCCGGACGTTTTAAAAGAAAGTTTGTCAATATTCTTAATGTAATGCCGTGGGATACGATGATTATGCTCTTTTCATCATCTTCTTTTTCTAAATAATTTTCTACAAACAGTTTACACCGATTCTTTACATCCTGATAAGATTCCCCGCAGGGAGCCTGGAGCAGCGACAGCTTTTTATCCAAATCTGCTTCTGGATATTTCTGTCGACGTTCTTCCCAGGTCATCCCTTCAAGCAATCCCAGATCCATTTCTTTTAAGGAATCAGTTTCTGTAATCTCAGCATTTTCTTGTCCAATGCAACGCAGAATCTCTATGAGTGTCTGTCTGGTTCTGGCAAGCGAACTACAGTAGGCTGATATCGGTTCTTCTTTCAATTCTGAACAGATTTTTTGTCCGATGCGCTGCGATTGGGCTATTCCTTTTTCTGTCAGTTCAAAATCTGTGGTGGATATTATTTTTCCCTTTATATTTCCATAACTTTCTGCGTGACGTATTAAATAAAGCTTCAATTCTTACCTCCTCTGGAAAACCGGCAGTTTTTAGAGAATATCACCGGCGCAAATATTGCCCCTTGTTTGAGAATTCAAATACCTGATTAACAAACTGAAATTCTGATAAGATACTTTTTATAGCATTTTATAATAACTGTTATATCCTTTTCCCTCATGTTATGAACCCCTCATAAGGGCAGAAATAAGGGAAAGAAAAACCTGTAACAAATTATAACATGAAATGAACAGGGCAGG
>CAMQTN010000042.1 GCA_947037115.1 uncultured Lachnospiraceae bacterium | reverse complement strand
AGCGAACTCCTTGTTCTGTTAAGGATATCGGCATGAATCCTGTTTCCTTAACCTTATTTTAGCAGTTTTTTTTAGAAATGAAAAGTAAAAATTCTAAAAAAATACCAAAAAGAAATAAAAAGACTGAAAATTAAAACGCTATAATGGTAAAAACAGATAAATACAATGACAGACCTGAAAAGAGAGGTTGACAGATGACTACCAATAGCGTACAATCGTAAGTAATTGAGGTAGGCAAATGTAAACCTAATAGGCTTTTGCAAAAAACAAATAAGGAGATACATACCTGATGATCAGATTATCAGAAGCGGAATGGAAAGTTATGAACGTGCTGTGGGATGAGGCGCCACAGACAATTATGCAGTTGACAAGGCGGTTTCAGGAGACAACGGGGTGGACGAAACACACGGTCATGACTTTTTTAAGACGGATGGAGGACAAGGGCGCAGTCTTTTACGAAGCCGGGGGCCGGGCGAAACTGTATTATCCGAAAATCGAGAGACAGGAGGCGGTTTTGCAGGAGACGGAGGAATTTCTGGAGAGAGTTTTTGACGGCAGGATGGGCCTTATGCTGAATACCATGGTGGAGCAGCGGGCCCTCTCCGGGAAAGAGATCGCGGAGCTCTATGAGATTTTGGGGCGTGCCGAGGCCGCCCACAGAGAGGATGAAGAAGGAAAGGATGGTGGAGCACAGTGACAGCGGCGGTATTTGAAGTGTTGGTTACATCGTCAGTGATGACAGCGGCTATATTCGGCCTGCGGAAGCTGACCATGGGAAGAATCAGTATGCGGCTGCGCTATGGGCTGTGGCTTCTTGTAGCGGTCAGACTGCTTGTGCCCCTGTCCGTGGGGACAAGCCCCATCAGTGTGATGAATCTTTTTTCGGGAATCCGTCAGGAACGGGCGCTGCAAAGCAGCACGGCACAGGAAACAGACAGACAGGAAAACGGGGCGCGGCCCGGGGAAGTGTCCCAGGCTGTGCAGACGGAAGAAAACGGCGCGGAATCCACTGACGGTCTGCTGCATCCTGCGCAGGATGCGGGAGAGCAGAATCAAAATACAGCACCTGCTATTGATGGGGCGCAGGGTGGTACGGCAGCGCCGGATACGGGAGCGTTCTGTGGGAGAACCGGCGGCTGGATGCCGGTGGTCGTCGCGGTATGGTTTTCGGGCGTTCTCGCGGTGGGCGGATCCCTGTTTTTTCTGCGGGCCCGTTTTGTGCGGTATCTGCAAAGAAACCGGAGAAAGATTTCCGGGAATGGGATCCCGGCCGCCATCGGAGAGAAGCTTGCAAAGCGCGGCATGCGGGTGTATCGGGTGAAAGGACTGCCCAGTCCCTGTCTGGTGGGGCGGTGCATTTATATTGGTGAACGGACGTCGGAGGACGGCCAGGGACTTACCCATGTTCTGGCCCATGAATATTGCCACAGGGTTCACGGTGACGGCTTCTGGGCATTTCTGCGCTGTGCCCTTGCAGCTCTGTATTGGTTTGATCCGCTGGTGTGGGCGGCGGCTTTTGCAGCGAGGCAGGACAGTGATCTGGCCTGTGATGAGGCGGCGGTGGAACTGCTTGGCGAGGAAGAACGGTTTGATTACGCAAGGACGCTGCTGGCTCTTTTGCAGGAGAGCAGCGGCAAAGCGGAGTGTCCCGGTATGCCTCTCATGTTTTCCGGAGGGGAGAGCAGCGTCAGGGAGCGGATTGTGTCGCTGGCTGAAAAAAGGAAAGCCGACGCTGTTGTCCTTGTGCCGGTCATCTCCATGGTTTTTCTGCTCTGCGGCTGTGCTTTTACGGGAGCGGCGGATCAGGAAGTTTCGCAGGAGCAGACAGACGGAACGGTGACGGCAGAAAACAGTGGGGATGGACAGGAAAAAGGAAATGCCTCCGCCGGGCAGAGCAGACAAATGGTTACAGAGGAAAGCAACGGGGAATTTGCCCGTATTCAGGGGGAGTACGCTGAGTATCTGAATGACGGGAGACTTACGGAAGAACAGATAAAAGAATTGGAGGAGAACGCCATACAGGAGGCGCGGCAGGCGGCCTTTGAGGAGGCTTTGAACTACCACGGCGTTATGGAAGGGAAGGACGACGGCGAGCTTTCTTTGAGCCGGCAGGTGGATATGCAGCATTTTTATGAATACGGCAGGGGAGAGCGGGAGGATGCGCCGGAGGACGGCTGGTATCTGCTCTGCAGCGACGAAGAGGACACCATAGCGTTTTACGGATTGTTCACGGAAGATTTCGGATGCCGGGGCGTGAAGACGCTGATCGGGGATGACGTCAACACTTTTGACCTTGTCTGGTATCCAACGGTCAGGAATGGTGACAGCGCAAACATCAGGGTGTTGGAACGGGCGCAGGACGGCCTGCCGAGACGGTTTGTCTGGAAGTACATGGAGGAGGAGAGCTCCGATACGGAGATTGAACGGCTGGCAAGCGGTTACCGGTATGACACCGGTACGGTGGACATGGAGATACTTTCGGAGGAGGATTATCTTTCCTGGGCGGATCAGCATCTGACTTATGGGATTGACGAAGAGAGGGAACAGGTGCGGGTGTTCTATGACCTGGACGGCAGTGGACTTGTTGGGGTTCTGGACATCTCCACCTATGCGGGGCTGCCTGTAGAGGAGGTCTGTGCGGTATCCGATACGGTTGCTTTCAACCTTGACAGCGAGGTTTTTGAAGGGGAGGAAAACATTGCCCTTCACCTGTGTGTGGGGCTGAAACTTGCAGGTTATGAAGACGTCTTTATTTACGGACTGTCTCCGATAGCCATACAGGTGTTACCTAATGAAGACGGAGGCGGCTTCCGGTTCGGTCAGCCGAAAGTGGATGAAAAGTATACCATTCGTTCTCTGTCGCAGGAGAGAAAGCTGGAGGAGATAAAGAGCGGTGCAGGGGAGGATACATAGCGGCATGGTTCTGGCTGCGCCGCCGGAGCAGAGTGAGACAGAATAGAGGAATTTTAAAGATACGCGATAAGATTCTTTCTTATTGCGTATTTTTGTGTTAATATGTATAATATAAATGCCATAGTAGATAAATGATGGTTGTAAATGAAGGTAAGCGGTACAGCGGGAAGAGATAGGGGATAGGAAAATACATGAAATATAAGAAGATCAATGACGCTACAGTGCAGTGTATTGTTTCTGCAGATGACATGAGCGAGTATGGGCTTACATTGTCGGATATCTTCGAGCGCAATGAAAGAGGCGAGGAATTTCTGAGGGATATCATCGAGCGGGCCCATGAAGAGGTGGGATATCAGATCAACAACGGCAACATTGCCATGCAGATCACACCGCTTAAGGATAATGGGCTGGTGGTAACTTTTACGGATGAGGGGCCTGCGGCCTTCAAGGAGATGCTTCAGAATCTGAAAGAGGTGCTGCAGGAATTCAGTGCGGAACTGGCCGGGCAGGAGGAACGGGCCCGGATGGCGGCGCAGACAGCGGGGGAGTACGACGAAAGCCGCAGAATGTTTGTGTTCGCATCGATGCATGAGACGATGCAGTACGCGGCTACGATTCCGAATACATATTCTGTAAAGAGCCATCTTTATAAGGAGGGCGAGGATTATTATCTGGTGCTCGAGAAAAACAGGCTCTCCTACAAGGCGTTTAACAGGATCAGTGCGCAGGCTGTGGAGTTTGGCAACCTGATCGCGGTATCCGATGAACGGATGCAGTATCTGGAGGAGCATGGAGAATGCCTGATCAGGGATCGGGCGGTGAGCAGGCTCCGTAGAATTTACAGGGCCTGACCGTATCGGTTAAAAGAAGGCCATCAACCCCGCCGAAAGCGGGAAACAGACAGAGAGTGGTTTAAAATGCTGCCATGCCTCAAAAGCTGGCAGCACTTATTTATGCGCAGGGCCGCATATGAAACTTAGCGGCGGGCAGAGAAAGTTGAGGAAAGATGATTAAAGAAAACAGGAAAAAAAACGAGGAGTTTGACACATTTTTGGAGAAGGAGATTTTGACGGCGAACCGGTATGACGGCGAAGGCCGCGGGGAAAACGAAAGCACGCGTTACGAGGATGCGGGGATTGACGGCAGGATTCTGCGTGCTGTCAGGGAACTTGGATTTGAGCATATGACGCCCATTCAGGAACAGGCCATCCCCCTCTTTATGACAGGGAAGGATATCATCGGGCAGGCCCAGACAGGTACCGGGAAAACGGCGGCTTTCGGCATCCCGATTCTGCAGAAGATCAACCCGAAGGACCGGTCCCTTCAGGCGGTGATCCTCTGCCCTACCAGGGAGCTTGCCATGCAGGCGGCAGATGAGCTTCGCAAGTTTGCCAAGTATATGGACGGTATCAAGGTACTCCCGGTCTACGGCGGACAGGAAATCTACAAGCAGATCAAGAACTTGAAAACCGGTGTCCAGATTGTGGTGGGAACGCCCGGCCGCGTGATGGATCACATGCGCAGGCATACCCTTAAGATGGATCATGTGCACACGGT
Source organism: uncultured Lachnospiraceae bacterium (assembly GCA_947037115.1). GTDB lineage: Bacteria > Bacillota > Clostridia > Lachnospirales > Lachnospiraceae > UBA3282. The sequence continues at coordinate 24,051 of CAMQTN010000042.1, read as the reverse complement.
AGTGCTGGATGAAGCGGACGAGATGTTAAACATGGGATTCCGGGAAGATATAGAGACCATTCTGAAAGAGATGCCGCAGGAGAGACAGACAGGGCTTTTTTCGGCCACCATGCCAAAACCCATTCTGGATATCACGAAGACTTACCAGAAGAATGCGGCCTATGTCAGGATGACCCCTGAAGAAGTCACAATCCCGTTGATCAAGCAGGCCTATTATCAGGTGCGGAAGCAGGACAAGGAGGAAGTGCTCTGCCGCCTGATTGACTATTATACACCGGGACGTGCACTGATTTTCTGCAATACCAAGCGGATGGTGGATGAGCTGACGGAGCATTTAAAGGCGAGAGGCTATGAGGTGGAGGGCTTGCACGGCGACCTGACACAGGGACAGAGGGATACGGTAATGAACCTGTTCCGGGGAGGCAGGACCAATATCCTGATCGCCACCGATGTGGCGGCCAGAGGCATCGACGTAAATGATGTGGAGGCAGTCTTCAATTTCGATGTGCCTGATGATATTGAATACTATGTGCACCGCATCGGCAGAACCGGGCGCGCCGGTAAGACGGGCCGCTCCTTCACTCTTGTGGTCGGGAGAGAGGCTTATAAAATCCGCGACATCGAACGCAGCTGTCATACAAAGATCAAGGAGCGCAAGGTGCCAAATGCTGCGGATATCACCGCCAGAAAAGCGGAAAGGATTTTGAAGGAAGCAACTGCGGTGATCGAGAACGACGATATAAGCAGGGCGACAGAATATATTCTGGATGCGGTGGCGCTGGGGCAGTACAGCGCGACCCAGATTGCAGCGGCTTTCATGAAGATGAAGCTGGGGGATGAGATCGAGGATATCCGGACGGAGAAGTTTTTCTTTGAGAGAAGGCCGTCAAAGAACGGCCGCGGCGGCAGAAATAACAGAACCGGTTACAATGGCAGAGGAAGTAAAGACGGCAGGGGCGGCTATGGCGCAAGAGGGAATAAAGACGGAAAAGCCGGTTACGCTGCAAGAGGAAACAAGGACGGCAGAACCGGTGACAGGGACAGGAAAGGCTTCGGTGACAAGGGCAGGGGCGGTTACGCCGCGAAGGGAGAAAAGAAGAACAAAAGCGGCGGCAGGCGGGAGGCGGACTTTGAACCCCGTTATGGCGGCCTGCGCATCAAGACCAAGTGGGACTAGAGTATAAGCTCCTGCCCGTGCTCCTTCAGCCATTTGCGGTGAATGCGGTAGTCGGGACAGACGCTCTCCACAAGGGCCCAGAAGGCGGGGGAGTGGTTCATGTGGGTCAGATGGCATAATTCGTGTACGACCACATAATCCAGGACGGCAGGGGGCGCCAGCATGAGGCGCCAGTTGAAGGAGAGCGTGCCTCTGGCGCTGCAGCTTCCCCAGCGGGTTTTCTGGTCGCGGATGGTGATACGCTGAAAGCTGCCGCCCGTGAAGGGAAGATAATAGGCGGCCCGTTTCGGGAAATAGTCTTTTGCGGCCTGAATGTAACGCTTTTCGAGCGCGGCCCGCTGATTGTCCGTCAGATCGGAGACAGGTCTGTGCGCGGCATGTTCCTTTGCTTCCAGATAATGTGTGATGATCCAGTGCTGTTTTTCCAGCAGGAGATGGCGGATCTGTTCCCCGGAAGTGTGCAGGGGCAGCCGCAGGGTGATTTCGCCCTCGGGAGAGATGCTGATGGCGCAGGTTTTACGGTCGCTGTAGATCACTTCGTAGGGGAGTTCATATAATTTACTCTGGTATTTGATGCGGTGTATGTGTTCCATATGTCCATTTTACCACAATGAGTCTCAAATTGTTAATCTCTTTACACTTTCTGCTAAAGCGGCTATAATAATGCTGTAACGGTTAAGATGAATTTATTATGGAAAACGGTTGAGTGAATGCCGAATGGTGCAGAAGTTATCAGAGATGCTTATGTTTCATGGAAGGCATTGCTTACAAGTTTGGGCGTTAATCTTACAGAGGTTGACAAAATAAAAGAGTAATAAAGGAAACAGAAAAGGAGAAACAGTCATGGGAAGAAAGAAACCGGCAGTGTTGATGATTTTGGACGGCTACGGCCTCAACGAGAAGACGGAGGGCAATGCGGTTGCACTGGCAAAGACGCCGGTGATGGATCAGCTGATGAAGGAGTATCCCTTCGTGAAGGGCGATGCCAGCGGTATGGCAGTAGGTCTGCCTGACGGCCAGATGGGCAACTCCGAGGTGGGCCACCTGAATATGGGCGCGGGCCGCATCGTGTACCAGGAGCTTACCAGAATTACGAAGGAGATTCAGGACGGTACTTTTTTTGAGAATCCGGCCCTGATGGATGCGGTGAACAACTGTAAGAAAAACGATTCGGCCCTGCATATGTTCGGGCTTTTGTCAGACGGCGGCGTGCACAGCCACAACACGCATCTTTACGGCCTGCTGGAGCTGGCGAAGAGAAACGGCCTGACCAAAGTGTATGTGCATGCGTTCCTGGACGGAAGAGATACGCCTCCGGCCAGCGGTAAGGGCTATGTGGAAGATCTGGAAGCGGAGATGGAAAAAATCGGCGTCGGTGAGGTGGCTACTGTGACCGGCCGCTATTATGCGATGGACCGTGACAATAACTACGACAGAGTGGAGAAGGCATATCTGGCGCTCACGAAGGGCGAAGGCCTGGAGGCAGAGAGCGGCCCTGCGGGGATACAGGCATCCTATGACAGGGATGAGACAGACGAGTTTGTAAAGCCCACGGTGGTGAAGAAAAACGGCGCGCCGGTGGCGACCATCAAGGACGGGGATTCCGTGATTTTCTTTAACTTCCGTCCTGACAGGGCAAGAGAGATTACCAGAAGCTTCTGCGACGATGATTTCAAGGGATTTGACAGGGGAAAGAGACTGGATCTGACCTATGTGTGCTTCTCCGACTACGATCCTACGATTTTAAATAAGGAAGTGGCCTTCCATAAGATTTCCGTGACCAACACTTTCGGTGAATGGCTTGCGGCGAACGGTATGAAGCAGGCGAGAATCGCGGAGACAGAGAAGTACGCCCATGTGACCTTCTTCTTCAACGGCGGCGTGGAGGAGCCCAACGAGGGAGAGACCCGTATTCTGGTCAATTCCCCCAAGGATGTGGCGACCTACGACTTAAAGCCCCAGATGAGCGCTTACGAGGTGTGTGATAAGCTGGTGGAGGCGATCAAGTCCGACACCTACGATGTGATTATCATTAACTTTGCAAATCCCGACATGGTCGGCCATACGGGTGTACAGGAGGCGGCCATCAAGGCTGTGGAGGCTGTGGACGCCTGTGTGGGCAAGGCTGTGGATGCGGTTAAGGAAGTGGACGGCGTGCTGTTCATCTGCGCTGATCACGGCAATGCGGAGCAGCTTGTGGATTATGGGACGGGCGCACCTTTCACGGCACACACCACAAATCCCGTGCCCTTTATTCTGGTCAATGCCGATCCGGCATGTAAGCTCCGCGAGGGCGGCTGTCTGGCGGATATTGTTCCCACGATCATCGAGCTGATGGGAATGGAACAGCCCGCAGAGATGACGGGAAAATCCCTGCTGGTGAAATAACGGCCGCAGGCTGACCACAGAAAACGGATATGAATGTTAGAAGAGAGCATATGCGGTTTGTTCCGTGTATGCTCTTTCCTTATGCGCTGACAGGCGGAGCGGGAGTCAGAAGAGAGAATGCCTGCATTGCAAGATTGTTTCTTGACAGAAGGAATAAGACAGGTGTATACTAACTGTACCACCACTAATAGTACACTTAATATTGTTGGGGCGGTTGCAAGATCTGCATTCTTTCAACCATGAGCTTCGAGAACAAAACAGCGGGTTCACGAAGTCCGGCGTGGTTTTGCAAATCTGTAGAGAAAGGAGATCACATGATAATCATAGACTATAAAGATACCCGCCCGATCTATGAGCAGGTCGTGGAACGGTTTAAGACGCTCATTTTGAAGGGCGGTATGCTGCCGGACGAGCAGATGCCGTCGGTCCGCAATCTGGCGATGGAGCTGTCGATCAATCCGAATACGATCCAGAAGGCTTATGCGGAGCTGGAGCGGCAGGATTTTATCTATACTGTTAAGGGGAGAGGCAGCTTTGTGTCCGGGGACGGGAATCTTGTGGAGAAGCGGAAGAAAGAATATCTGGAGGAGATACTGCGGCTTGCGAGGGAGCTGCTTGAGATCGGCATGCCAAAGAGGGAGCTTGTGCTGGAAATTGAGAATCTGCAGATATAGAAGGAGAGGGACTTATGATAGAGATACATAATCTGACGAAGTATTTTGATGACATAAAAGCCGTCGACGAAGTCAGCGTTGCCATCCGGGAAAAGACAGTGTTTGGCCTGATCGGCACAAACGGCGCCGGAAAGAGCACGGTGCTCCGTATGCTGACAGGTGTCCTAAGGCCTGACGCAGGAACGGTGGCGGTGGACAACATGCCCGTGTATGACAATGTGGAGGCGAAGAAAAAGCTGTTTTTTATTGCGGATGAGCCTTACTTTTTTGCCAACGCCAACGCAGGAACCATGGAGCGCTATTACAGCGGTATTTTTGAGGAATTTAACCGGGAGGAATTTTATCAGTACCTGGATAAATTTGATCTGGACAGGAACCGGAAAATCCGAACGTTTTCCAAAGGAATGAAGAAACAGCTGGCATTGCTTCTGGGGATCTGTGCGCATACAAAATACATCCTGTGCGACGAGACTTTTGACGGGCTGGATCCGGTGATGAGACAGGGAGTCAAATCCATTTTTGCAAAGGAGATGGAGGAGCGGGGGCTGACGCCTGTGATCGCTTCCCATAACTTGAGGGAGCTTGAGGATATCTGCGATCACGTAGGGCTTTTACATAAAGGCGGCGTGCTGCTCTCCAAGGATCTGGAGGATATGAAGTGCAACATCCAGAAGGTGCAGTGTGTGTTCTCTTCCGTGGAGGATGAGCTGAAAGCGCTGAACGGAATTGAGGTTTTAAAGAAGGAGCAGAGGGGATCGCTTTGTACGATCACTGTGCGCAGTACAAGAGAGGAAGTGGAGGCGCGTTTTGCCACGGCAGACACGATCTTTTACGAGGTTCTTCCGCTGTCCTTGGAGGAGATTTTTATCAGTGAGACGGAGGTGGTAGGCTATGACATCAAAAAGCTCATTCTGGGGTAGTTGCAGAGAGAATCATAAGAGACGGATCTGGGTCTGGATTGTGGCGGTGCTCTCCCAGATTTTGGTCTACGGCGGCATGACCATGATTTATTTAAGCCGTATCAAAGGTTTCTATGAAGGCGGCACTTACAGGAGTCTGGCAGAATACAGGCAGGCCATGTATCAGGCGGCAAGGGACGCGCTTGGATTTTCAGACAATCTGTTTGGCATTATTATAATTCTGGCAGCAATCATTGCCATGCAGGGTTTCTCCTATCTGTATGACAGGAGAAAGGTGGATCTGTACCACAGCGTGCCGGTATCGAAAAACAGAAGGTTTGCGGTGGTCTACGTAAACGGCCTTATGATTTATCTGGCCGCCAATCTTCTTGGCCTGATTCTTGGCATGGTGACAGCGGCTTCCCAGGGGGCGGTGAATGCGGAAGTGATGGCGCAGGCGGGACTTGCCTTTGTATGGAATCTGGCGTTCTTCCTTGCTTTTTACCATATGATGATTCTGGCGGTGATGCTGACGGGGAACCGGTTTGTGACGATCTGCGTGTTTCTGGTATTTGTGCTGTATGAATCCGCTGCCTATACACTGATCAATAATTTGAAGCGGGTCTTTTTTGAGACGTATTCCGGTTACTTTATATACGCTAAAGCGAATCTGTCTCCTTTGCTTGACTGTACGGAAAACATCTGGCAGATTAAGAACGCGAAGGATGCGGCGGCGGCGGCCCGGATTGCCATGCCTCTTGCGGCCAAGTGGATGGGAATTGCCCTGGTGGTTCTGGCAGTTGCCTGGTTTGCCTACAGAAAGAGGGCTTCCGAGACGGCGGGAAAAGCCATTGCACATCGGTTTCTGGAGCCGGTTCTCAAAGTGGCGGTGGCAATCCCGGCAGCTTACCTGATCGGGCAGCTTATGTATGACAGTTCCTATGAAAATGAACCGCTGCTGGTGCTGGGTATGCTGTTCGGCGGGCTGATTGTCTGTGCGGCCATGGAGGTGGTCTATGATTTTGACATACGGAGCCTGTGTAAGCACCTGCTTTCGAGCGGTGTGGCTTTGGCCGGCATTCTGGCAATATTTTGTACTTTTAAATGGGATCTGCTCGGGTATGACAGTTATATTCCGGCGCAAAATAAAATAGAGAGTATTGCAATTTGTGCAGACGGGTACTATGATAGCTATTGGGATGAGAACGGGAATTATTTAGACAATTCCCAATACCAGAGCCGGTATATGTTCCTGGAAGATACCGAGCCTGTCCTTACGCTTGTGCAAAACGCAGGACAGGCGGACAGGGAGGAGATGTCGGAGAGCCACGCGGTGCAGATTCTGTACCGGCTGAAGTCCGGCAGACAGACGGCCAGAATGATCTGGGTGGACTATGACGATCCGGAAACGGAAGCGCTTCTCAACCGGATATTCCGGACAGAGGCCTTTAAAAAGGGTATATTCCAGGGGATTCTGGATGAGACTTCCTACGATCAGGTTGAGGCAATTAACTACAGGAACGGCGCGGCTGTAGGAATGCTTCCCGGAGAGGACGCAAAGGGCCTGCGGGACGCTTGGGTGAAGGATATGGAGCAGTTTGATTTTACGCTGGCGAGGCATAACCGTCCCTGTGGTATCATTTCCATGGTGTATGGCGAAGGTATAGATTTTATGCAGAGGCAGTATTATGTATATGAAGGCTTCACCAATACCATCGAGTATTTAAAGGCGCGGGAGGCATACTACCCGGCAGGGCTGGATGCGGCGGATATTGACAGCATCACGGTGATCTGCTATCACAATGAGCTTTCCCAGTATCCTGACGCGGCGTATCAGGATGATCCCGGGTATGCATTCTATAGGGAAGCGGAGGCTGTGGCTGTGGATACCTATGTTTACGTGGACTATACGGTGCGGGAGACCTTCTACGAGGAGGAACAGATTGCACAGATGCTGCCGCATATTTACCCGAGCGCTATTGATGCACCATGGTACGCTTACGGGCAGGACACGGACGATCAGAACAATTATTCTCTGGAGATTGTGTTTAAGAAAGACAGCGCGTACCCTTATGAGAGAGGAAGCTACTACTTTAATTATAATTTCCATAACGGCGAAGTTCCGGATTTCGTAGCTGAAGCGACGGCTTATACGGGCGAGGCAGATGAGTAGAGCTGCCAACCGCTTACAGCAGAGGGCGTTTTGCAAAGAAACGCCAGGTCTTCCGTCGGGATCAGGGAAATGACAGGAATGAAGGGGACATTTGTGAGCGATAACATCATGACGGAGCCTGTAATACAGGTGAAGGATCTTTATAAGATATACCGGGTCGGGGAGGAGCGGGTGCGGGCTTTAAACGGTGTCAGCTTCTCCATCAGACGGGGGTGCTTCTGTTCCATTGTGGGCGCCTCCGGCTCCGGCAAATCGACCCTGCTCAATATGCTGGCGGGACTGGAAAAACCCACGAAGGGCGAGATTGTGATCGCGGGAGAGCACATGGAGAAAAAGACGGAGAACCAGCTCGTGGCTTTCCGCAGGGAGCACATCGGCTTTATTTTTCAGTCTTTTAATCTGATGGGCACCATGAATGCCGTTGAAAATGTGGCTTTGCCCCTTACCTTTCAGGGGATGGATAAAAAGAGCAGGAGCAGGAAAGCCGAGGAGATGCTGGATCTGGTAGGGCTGACCAAATATAAGAGGCACAGGCCGAACCAGATGTCGGGCGGACAGCAGCAGCGTGTGGGTGTGGCAAGGGCGCTGGTTGTGGAGCCGGAGATCATCTTTGCGGACGAGCCCACGGGAAATCTGGACTCCAACACTTCGGTGGAGGTTATGAACCTGATGAAGCGGGTGGTGCGGGAGAAGAACCAGACGCTGGTGATGGTGACCCATGACAATTATCTGGCAGGGTTCGCAGATATGATCCTGCGGATTCGCGACGGCAGGATCCTGGAGATCGAGGATCGCAGCGGACAGGAGATTCCGGATGAGATTGTGGCCAGGACGGATGATGAATACGCCTTTGGAGGGTGAAGGAACAGACAGAGAGAATCAGAAATTGGAAGGACAGGAGAAATGAGAAGAAAAGTGGACAGCCGTAAGAAGGTTGCGAGGTGTTTGGCGGGTGGATTGGCCGGCCTGTTTTTTGCGTTAGCTGTTTTGGGAGAGACAGCGGGCGGGGAGGCATCGGTGGTTTATGCGCAGGAGGAGCCTGTGGACAATGCCGGGGAGGAGTCTGTCAGCGAGAATGACATCAAATATATTGAGCGGTCTTCCGACCGGGTGATCACGGATGATGACCGTGCGGATGCGGATGAGGATATGCTTTACTACATGAAGAGTCTGGAGGTGCGCTATCATCTGGACGAGAAGGTGATGGAGCAGCTTCACAAGGTGTTTGACAGTGCAGTCTACTATATCGCCAACACGGAGATGTCCCTGACGGAGCTGTGGGCCTATGTCTCCTCCGTAAAGTCCTCCATGGAATCGGCGGCGGTAGAGAAGGTAAGTCAGACCACCAGCGAATTTCTGCAGGTGGGCGACAACTGGCAGACCCCCATTGTCAGCTATGGGCAGGGAGTATCCATTGTCCTGCCGATTGTCAATTTCGGGACGGAGGAGCTAAACGACCTGATTGTGGAGCCTGTGACTTCCACGCTTGTGACAGAGTGGCCTTTCGAGCCGGATATGACCAATTATTTACAGACGGAACCTTTCATTCCCGGCTGTAAGACGAAAGAGCAGGCCATGGCAAACCGCAGGGAGTTCACCTTCCATTTTAAGACCAGAAGCGATGTGATGAGCGGTTATTATCCGCTGAAATTTAACATTTCCTACACGAAGGCAGGCATCCGTTGCGAGGAACCGGCGGAGCTTACGGTGTACGTCAAGACCATCGGCAAGCCGGGAAGCGGTATCATCGGCGGAAACGGGCAGGAGGCTTCCGGCTCCAAGCCCCGTATTGTGGTGACAGGCTTTGAGACGAACCCGAAGGAGGTGTACGCGGGTGAGACTTTTACCCTGACCATCCACGTGCAGAATACGGCGAACGATACGGCGGTGACCAACGTGCTTTTCGATATGCAGGCGGCACAGGAGGGAGAGGATAAAACCAACACCTACTCAGCGTTTCTGCCCACGTCCGGTTCCAGCTCCGTCTATATGGAGCAGATTTCACCGAACACTTCGGCGGATATTGTGATCGAAATGACGGCCAAGGCGGATCTGGCGCAGAAGCCCTATGTGCTTGACGTGAATATGAAATACGATGCGGGGACGGTATTTGACCTGACTGACAAGGCCAGTGTGTCGATCCCGATTTTACAGGAGAGCCGTTTTGACACCAGCATCCCGGAGGTGGTTCCCGACAGCATTGAGGTGGGTTCCCAGTCCAATGTGATGTTAAGCATTTACAACACGGGAAAGACGACCCTCTATAATGTGCAGGTGAAGTTTCTTGCGGATTCTATCGACGAGGCTTCCGCATTCGTGGGCAATCTCCAGTCCGGCAACACGGGGAATGTGGACGTCATGCTCACGGGCAGCGCGCCCACCATGGACGAGGGTATTGTGAAGCTGGAGATTTCTTATGAGGACGAGGCGGGCAATGTGACTACGGCGGAAAAGGAGATTACCCTTTTCGTGTCGGAGGCGTTTACGGAGGATATGTATATGGACGATATGGGGATGATGGACGGCGATATGATGGATGGAGAAGAAGGCGGCTCCAGGACCGGGCTGATTGTGGGGATTGTGGCGGCAGTGGTTGTCGTTTTGGCAATAGGGCTTACTGTCTTTTTCAAAATCCGCAGAAAGAAACGGGCGGCAGCGGCTGAAGCGGCAGAACTGGCGGAGCTTGAGAAGGAGTTGGGTGAATGAGAAAACGGCGTATGACCGGGACATGGATTGGGGATCAAAATGAAATTTCTTGATTTGCTGCGGATGAGCAGCGGCAATCTCTGGAAGAGAAAAGTGCGGACGGTCCTGACGGTGCTTGGCGTGGTGATCGGCGTGGCTTCCATTGTGGTAATGGTGTCTCTCGGATTGGGGCTTAGTAAATCCCTGATGGAGCAGTACGAATCTTATGGCAGTCTCACTCAGGTAGAGGTGAATGAGCCCTGGGGGGATTCTTCCTCGGAGGAGGTCAAACGTCTCGATCAGGATCTGATCAACGAGATTCTTGCGATGGAGCATGTGGAGTCGGTCTATCCGGTGTTACAGACCCAGGCGCTGGCCAAATACGGCAGCTATGAGGCTTATTTACAGATTTATGGAATGCCCAGGGAAGCCTTCGCAGACATGGATATTGATGTGGAACGGGGGCGGCTTCCCGGGGAGGACGAAAACCTGCAATTCTTTTACGGAAATCAGGTTTTGCAGAATTTCTATAATCCGAAGGGGAGCGGCGGCGGATTTTGGGAGACGGGAGAACTGCCCAATATTGACCTGATGAAAGACCCGATTTTTGTAGTTTTCGATATGGATGCATATTATGCGGCAGGTACGCCGGACGAGAACGGGCAGACGCAGAAGCCGCCGAAAAAATATCTGATTGATACCTGTGGAGTGGAGGCGGCGCCGGGAGAGAACGAGTGGTCCCAGTACGGCTGGCAGACCCTCTGCGATATCGAACAGTTGGAGGCTGAACTGAGAAAAATTTTTAAAAACAAAGTGATTCCGGGACAGCCCAGTACCAGGACGGGTAAGCCCTACAAGGAAATATTTTACAATCAGCTTCTGGTGAATGTGGACAACATGGACAATGTGGTTGCCCTTCAAAAGAAGCTGAACGATCTGGGCTATGACGCTTACAGCCAGGCGGAGTGGGTGGAATCCCAACAAAAGACCATGGGCTACATTCAGGCGGTGCTTGGAGGGATCGGGGCCGTGTCTCTTTTTGTGGCGGCTATCGGTATCACCAACACCATGATGATGTCCATCTATGAGCGGACGAAGGAGATCGGTGTGATGAAGGTGCTGGGCTGTGATCTCAGGAATATCCGCAGCCTCTTTCTGATGGAAGCCGGTTTCATCGGGTTTATCGGCGGCGTGATCGGTTTGATTCTGAGTATCGTGCTGTCCGTTGTGATCAACCGGGTGGCGGCAGGCGTAAACGACTATATGGGCACTACGGGAGGGATTTCCTATATTCCTGTCTGGCTGGCTCTTTTGTCTCTGGTGTTTGCGGTGATGGTTGGCATGGCAGCAGGATTTTTCCCGGCAAGAAGGGCGATGCGCTTAAGTCCGCTGGCGGCGATCCGAAATGAGTAAAAATAATCTCCTTTGCGCATACTAGCTGTCAAAGGAGGTTTTTTATATGGCTATGAAACTACGAATCGTGGATGTACATGCAAGACAGATTTTAGATTCCAGAGGAAACCCCACCGTGGAGGCGGAGGTGACCGTGGAGAAAGAGGTGGGCGGCAGACAGTATACGGGCCGGGCGGCCGTCCCCAGCGGGGCCAGTACCGGAAGGTTCGAGGCGGTGGAGCTTCGCGACGGGGAAACGGTGTATTTTGGCCTGGGGACAACAAAGGCAGTGAACAATGTAAACACCAAAATCAAAGAGGCGCTGATGGGGTTAAATGCCTTCGATCAGGGGTTGATTGACAGGATTCTGATCGAGCAGGACGGTACGGACAATAAGAGCAATCTGGGCGCCAACGCCACGCTGGGGGTATCCATGGCGTGTGCGAAGGCGGGGGCTGAGGCCATGGGAATCCCTCTTTACCGGTATCTTGGCGGCGCTTATACGAGACTTTTGCCGGTGCCCATGATGAATATTTTAAACGGCGGCAAGCATGCGGACAACACAGTGGATTTTCAGGAGTTTATGATTATGCCGGTGCAGGCGGAGAGCTTTGCCGACGGTCTGCGCATCTGCGCGGAAATCTATCACAACCTGAAGAAGATATGCAACGACAGGGGGTTATCCACCGGCGTGGGCGACGAGGGCGGATTTGCGCCGTCACTGCCGGACGCCTTCGCGGTTCTTGACCTGATTGTGGAATCCATCAAGGCTGCGGGGTACACGCCCGGACAGGATATCAAGATTGCCCTGGATGTGGCGGCCTCCGAACTTTACAATGAAGCGGACGGCGTGTATCATTTCCCGGGAGAGACGGAGTTAAAACGCCGCAGACAGGAGACGGAAGGTTCTTTTGTGACAGAGTGTTATGAGGCGGGATGCACAACGGCGGATTGCGGGGAGATACCGGAGATCACAAGGAGCACCGAGGAGATGGTTGCGTATTATGAGGAACTTGTGGAGCGTTATCCCATCATTTCCATTGAGGACGGGCTTGCCGAGGACGACTGGGACGGCTGGCAGATGATGACAAAGAAGCTGGGGGACAGCGTGCAGCTGGTGGGCGACGATTTGTTTGTGACAAACACCAAGCGTCTGGACGCCGGTATTAAACTGCATGTGGCCAATGCAATTCTGGTAAAGGTCAATCAGATCGGCACTGTCAGCGAGGCCATGGACGCCATCGAGATGGCGCAGAAGAACGGATATAAGGCGGTGATTTCCCACCGTTCCGGCGAGACGGAGGATACCTTTATCGCGGATCTCGCCGTGGCGGTCAATGCGGGACAGATTAAGACGGGAGCGCCATGCCGGAGCGACCGTGTGGCGAAGTATAACCAGCTGCTTCGGATCGAGGAAGATCTGGGCAGCGTTGCGTGCTATAAAGAGCCGTTTAACAAGATATAATCAGAAGCGTGAAAGTACACTCTGGCAATCCGCCGTGGTTTGCAGGAGTCAGTTTATGGATATGTCAGGGTGTATCTTTCTTGTCAAAACACAGGTAAAATGCTATCATTTTTTTAGCGTACATTTTTCACACGCAGTTCGGGGAAACATGGTTTTGCAGGGAAAGGCAGCAAGCGGGGTGCGTCATGCAGATTATAAAGAGTAACAAAACACAATTTGAGTACGATATTCAGGCGTTGTTAAAATCCTTTTATCCGGAGTGGGAACCCCGGATGCTTGCGCCGGATTCGCAGATCAGGGACAGAAGGATTCTGGAAGGCGAACCGGTGATGGAGCTTATCTTTGGCGAGGACGAAGTGACGCTGGAAATGTTAAATGGTTTACATAATATTCACGTCTGGAAGCCGGAAGAGGAAGAAGGTACAGCGGCGTACAAAAACGCCTTCAAACGTTTTTTCTATGTCTGTCTCTGCAAGGAGACGGAAACGACTCTTCCCTGGGGCAATCTGACGGGCATCCGCCCCACAAAGATAGCCATGACCATGATGGAGCAGGGAAACAGCGGGGAGGAGACGGCCGCTTTTTTGAGACAAATGCATCTGGTGAGTGAGGAGAAGACGGCTCTGGGGGTGGAGATTGCGAAACGGGAAATGGAGATTCTGGGAACCCTTCACTATGAGAATGGCTACAGTCTTTACGTGGGGATTCCCTTTTGCCCTACTACCTGTCTGTACTGCTCTTTTACATCCTATCCGATTGGCGCGTGGAAAAAAAGGGTGGGGGAATATCTGGCGGCGTTAGAGCGGGAGATCGACGCGACAGCCCTGCTTTTCCGGGATAAAATACTCGATACCGTCTATATCGGCGGAGGTACGCCCACCGCATTGTCAGCGGAAGAGCTGGAACGGCTGCTGAAAAAGCTGAAAAGCGCTTTTGATTTTGGCGCGGTTCAGGAGTTTACGGTGGAAGCGGGGAGAGCGGACAGCATCACGGAGGATAAGCTCAGGGTGCTTTTCGAAAACGGTGTGACAAGAATCTCCGTGAACCCCCAGACCATGAAACAGGAAACCCTTGATCTGATCGGCAGGCGGCACACGGTGGAGCAGGTGGAGGAGGCTTTTCGTCTGGCGCGCCGGGTAGGCTTTACCAATATCAACATGGATATTATCCTGGGCCTTCCCGGGGAGACGGCGGCGGATGTGAGACACACGATAGAGGCGGTTCAGGCGCTTTCGCCGGATGCGCTCACGGTGCACTCCCTGGCGGTAAAAAGAGCCTCAAAACTGGGACAGTGGATCGAAAAGAACGGGGCCACAGCCTACAATAACACGGAGGAGATCATGGAGATTGCGGCGCGCGGCGCGGCTGAGATGGATATGGTGCCTTACTACCTTTACCGCCAGAAAAATATGTCGGGCAATTTTGAGAATGTAGGATACTCCAAACGGGGTAAATATGGCATCTACAATATCCTGATCAACGAGGAGAAGCAGACCATCGCAGCCCTTGGCGCAGGCTCCATCACAAAGGGCGTATTCCCGGATGACCGGATCGAGCGGTGCGAGAATGTGAAGGATGTGGGACAGTATCTCGGAAGAATTGACGAGATGATCGGGAGAAAGCAGAAGCTTTTTGCCGGCGGCACTGGATGGGGAAGAAGTTAGACGGTGAAGAGGCGGATATCCTGGTTGCAGAAATGAATTTCGGAGAGGAACTTGCTGACCCGGATAATGCAGAGCCTGAAACGAAATATACATGGAATGGAACGAGCATTAAAAATTGCCTGAAAAATATGTTGAATTTTCTATCATACAAAAATATAATGGTGCATAAGGAGAAGCCATATGTTTTCGTATGAAGAAATAGAAAAGTACAGTGAAACAGATATCCGTATCTATAAATATGTTGTTTCCAATATTGAAAAAATACAACATATGACCATTCGGGAGCTTGCAAAAGAACTTCAGGTATCTGCTTCTACGGTACTGCGATTTTGCAATATGAATAATTTTGAAGGGTATTCTGAGTTTAAAGAGGCTCTGAAACAGGAAGCTGCTTTGCAGGCTGCCCGCCCGCCTATGGAAGATTTGCAGGAACTTTCTGATTTTTTTATAAGGGCTAATTCAAGCGCCTTTGAAGAAAAAGTGCTGTTTGCGGTTGAAGTTCTCAGAAAGGCCGGTCTGATCATTTTTATGGGAATGGGTTCATCGGGAACACTGGCAAAATATGGTGCAAGGTATTTTTCCAATATGGGGCATTTTGCCGTTGGGCTGGAGGATGCGTTTTATCCGATCGAATTTTTCCATTGGAAGAATACAGCCGTAATCGCATTTTCAGAAAGCGGAGAAACGCAAAGGCTGATTGAAGCAGTTAATCAGTTTAAGAAAAAGAAATGCTGCGTGTTAAGTATCACAAATTCCCCAGAATCAACTTTGGCGAAATTATCGGATTGGAATTTCTCCTATAACTTAAATACGAAACGGATAAACGGGGGATATAATGGGACAACACAAATTCCCGTTATTTTTATGATTGAAACACTTGCGAAAAGAATATAGAGAAACAGCCTGTTACTTGTCTGGTAACAGGTTTTTTTCTACCATGAAGCAGGGAGGCAGCGCGTCAGATAAAATTTCCCAAATTCTTTGTAACCTTTCCGTATTCTCATTTGTATTATTAGTGAAAGGCTTTTCAAAAACACAAAGGAGCATACTTATGAAACCATCAGTAGAGATACTAATCGAAAAATATCGGAACAATCTTTATGTTATGGCTTTTAGTGTATGTAAAAACGCACAGGATGCAGAAGATGTTGTTCAGGATACGTTTATTCAGTATTGGTCTCAAAAAAAGGAGTTTGAGTCAGAGCAGCATATCCGGGCGTGGCTGATCAGAGTAGTAATTAATAAGGCAAAGAATAAAAACAATACTTTTTTCAGGCGGAATGCACTGCCATTGGAAGACTACATACAGACATTAACCTTTGAGTCAGAGGAATCTTCCGAGCTGTTTGAGGCAGTAATGAATTTGCCTGAAAAGTATCGCATCGTCATTCACTTGTTTTATTATGAGGATTATTCTGTAAATGAAATTGCGAAAATTTTGAAATTGACACAGAGTAATGTGAAAGTCAGATTGTCACGGGGAAGATTGCTGCTTCGAAACACGTTAAAGGAGGACTGGGGATATGACGAATAAAGAAAAATATAAAAAGGCATTTTCGGCAGTTCATCCATCTGATGAATTTTCTTTGGAGGTTGAAAAAATGAAAAGAATAAGAAAACGGTATGTCTGTAAAAAAATGGCTGCTTCTATTTTGTGCTGTGTGCTGTTTATGACGAGCGCCAAAGTTGCGTATGCCATGGATGTAGGTGGTATCCAGCGCACGGTTCAGTTATGGATTCAGGGGGATTGTACGAATGTAACGGTTCAGTTTGAGGGAGACGGGACCTATAGCATGGAGTATACCGATGCCGATGGAAATGAGCAGTTCAGAGGTGGCGGCGGCGTGGAATTTGCATCTGACGGAAGCGAAATACCTTTGTCAGAAGAAGAAATCATGGAGTATCTGACAATGCCGGATGTAGAATATAAAGATGATGGCTCTGTGTGGGTTTACTGGTATGACCAGAAAGTCGACATTACAGACAAGTTCGTGGACGGCGTCTGCTATGTGAAATTTGTAAAGGATAAAGAGCCCATGTATGTTACAGTGAAATATCATGGCGGGTTTGCAGCAGGCCCCCACAAGTATGTGGATCCTGACAGCTGGGTAAGCAATTAAAGCGCTTCAAGCCATTTTCCGCGGTGTAAGACAGACGATAACGGTATTGGAGCAGCCGGATATCCGGTTACAGGGCAGTTCTCACACGGGCGTTGGTGAAAAAGATATCTGGAAGCAGATCTGTTTTTGAAGGAATGATTGCCGGATGGAAGTGAATGTGAGAGAATAGAACTTGAAAATATTGTCAGATAAAGGAGGAATTCAGTATGCAGTACAAAATTATCGGCGATACCATGCCAGCGGTGGAAGTTATGTTTGATGCGCCGGGGGAGGCCATGTATACGCAGTCGGGCGGTATGGCGTGGATGACGGAGGGGATTTCCATGGACTCCAACATGAAGGGTGGTCTTGGAAAAAGCATCGGCAGGATGTTTTCGGGAGAATCCCTGTTTATGGCCACTTATAAGGCGGAGCGTGCGGGCAGTATGATCGCCTTTGCCTCCACGGTGGCGGGAGAGATACTTCCCGTTGACGTAGGGGCCTGCGGCGGCATGATCTGCCAGAAGGGCGCTTTTCTCTGCGCGCAGGAGACCGTGAATCTGAACGTGGCGTTTACGAAGAAATTTTCCGCCGGATTGTTTGGCGGCGAGGGATTTATTCTGCAGGACATTAATGGAACCGGCATGGTATTTCTTGAGATTGACGGCAATAAAGTAGAGAAAACCCTTGCGCCCGGGGAAGTGCTCAAAGTGGACACGGGAAATGTGGTGGCTTTTGAGAGGACCGTGCAGTATGATATCGAGACCGTAAAAGGACTGAAAAATATTTTTCTGGGCGGCGAGGGATTGTTTCTGACCAGACTGACGGGGCCGGGAAGAGTGATACTCCAGACGCAGAATTTTAACGAGTTTGCGGGCAGGATTATCAGGATGGTACCGTCGTCGAGGTAGGTGAATAAATCAGCGTGTTCTATGATATGAGAGGTGATTATTGTGAAAAGGAAATATGCTGCGGTGCTGACGTTGGTTCTGGCTATGGGTATGACAGCTTGTTCTCCTGACCGGAAAGAAGAGGCAGCAGCCATTGACACCATAGCTGAACCGGAAGTCACAGCTACAGAAGAATCGCGGGAAGAAGTTATGGAGGACACAAAAGAATATGCAGCTTTTGAAGAAACTGTTGAGGCAGATCCCATTACAGGGATTGTTGAAAGTTATGCAGATAACACAATTATAATCAAAGACCCCGGAGATGAAATACTCTATTATTTTTCTACAAAGGATGCCCAGATCGTAGAGGGAGATCCACCCATTGCCGTGGGGGATAAGGTGGAGATTACTTATCGGGGGATGCTTGGTGATGAAAAGAATCCAGGTGAAGCTGTAAAAATTGTGGCAGACATAGTTAAGTAAATGTTCTAATACAGCCTGAATTCGAAATCTGTTATTCTTTTGTCGGCAAGGTAGAATTGCCCGACACATAAAGCCGTTCCCTGTCCGGCAGTCAGCCGGATAGGGAGCGGCAAAATTTTTTACACAGTAGCGTAAAAAGATCCGAAACGCTAAGAAACGAACGGTTGAAAATGTTTAAGTGCATTTTCAGCCTTTTTATATGCGCGGGACTGGTTTCGCTTTTGAATGCTGTTGACATGTGTCCGTCTTTCTTTTATAATAATTATTGACTTGAAGTCAATAATTATTGCGGGGAGGAAAGTTGAGATGGCGAGACCGGTAAAAAAACCACCGGAACAGTGGAAAAGAGAAATTTTAGATGCGGCGAAGGAACTCTTTTTAACAAAGGGATATGAGGAGACGGCCGTCTCCGATATTATGGAGCGGGCCGGCGGGGCGAAGGGGATGTTTTACCGCTTTTTCCAGAGTAAGGAGGAGGTCATGCACGCCCTGGGGGATCAGATGTTTTTTGAGAATAATCCTTTTGAGGCAGTAAGAGGACGATCTGATCTGAACGGATTGCAGAAAATCCGGGAACTGCTTGTCCTCGACAGGGCTGATAAGGAACGGGAAGTGATCAATACACAGGCGGTTGCGATCCTGAAAGATCCGCGTATTCTTGCAGCCGCAGTGGAGGCGAACAGACGGGTGCTGACACCTCTTTGGTATGAACTGATTGAGGAGGGCAGACGGGACGGTTCTATCCGGACAGAATATGCAAAAGAGCTTTCCGAACTGCTCCCGCTGATCAATTTCTGGCTGATGCCGTCTGTATTTCCGGCGGATGCGGAAGAGATCAGGCATAAGTGCCGGTTTATCGCAAAAGTTCTTTCCGACATGGGTCTTCCGATCATTACAGATGAGATGTATGAAAGGGCGGAAGAAATATTTGGGAATGATAAAGAAGGAGGGGAGTAGCCTATGAAACAGAAGCTGTTTACTAAAAATTTCACACTCCTTGTACTGGGACAGGCAAGCTCCTTATTCGGCAATTACATATTGCGTCTGGCGCTTTCCATGTATGTGCTGGAAACAACCGGTTCAGCCGCCGTATTTGCGGGTATTTTATCTGCTGCGGCAATCCCTTCGATTCTGCTTGCGCCCTTTGGCGGTATTCTTGCCGACAGGGCCAATAGAAGGAATATTATGGTGGCGCTTGATGCCCTGACGGGACTGGCTGTTTTATGTACGGCGGTCATTCTGCCCGGCAGTCATGCCCTTGTGGTGATCGGCGGGCTGCTTGTCGTACTTTCTGTCTTCGGGGCATTTGAGACGCCCACAGTACAGGCGTGCATTCCGCAAATGCTGGTGGGCGACAATATTATCAGGGGAAATGCGGTCGTGAATCAGATTGCGTCGATCTCTTATCTGACTGCGCCGTTGCTTGGCGGCATTCTGTATGCGGCATTTGGGTTAAAGCCCGTGATGTTTGCGAGTGTTGTCTGCTTTTTTATCACAGCATCGTTTGAGTGGTTTATCAAATTGGGTTATCGGCCTGGAGATGCACAGGGGAACATGTTATGCATGATAAGGAATGATTTTATCGGCAGTATCCGATTTCTCATGAAGGAACAGCCGGATATTATGAAGGTGCTTCTTCTGGCGGCGCTTTCACGCTTCTTTGTCATGGGGATTGCAATGGTGGGGATTCCCTTTCTTGTGCGCACGATACTCGGGCTTGATGCGAAATTTTACGGCGGGGCGGAAAGTGCGCTGGCAGTTGCCACTATTTTGGGGAGTCTCGCTGCCGGTCTTTTCACAGGGAAATTAAAAATCGGGAAATTGTTTATTGTGCTTTCTGCGATTGGGATCTGTATCATTCCGGCGGGGATCGTATTTCTTTTTCCGGCAGATGCGGTTATCAGATACACAGTGAGCGTTGCCGCTTTTTGTGGCATGCAGGCGGCTATCAGTATTTTTTCTATTTTTGCCGTGTCCATGATCCAGCAGAAAACACCGGATCATCTGCTCGGAAAAGTTATGGCCTATACGTCCGCCATTACCATGTGTGCGCAGCCTTTCGGTCAGATGATTTATGGATTTCTATTTGACGGATGCAGGGAGGCCGTTTATCTGGTATTGATTCTTACGGGGATTGCTGTCGGGCTGATTGGAGTGGGGTCTGCGGGGTTTTTCAGGAGGATGGAGGAAAAACAGGATTGGGGTTGGAAAATGGATTGACATTATATGTTAAAATATGATTCCTTGAAAGATATTTGAATAAAATGAGTATCCTTCTTGTAAAAAAAGCTACTTTTGGGTATACTACTTATAAGTAGCTTTTTGTGACGGAATTCATGGATGTGGGAGTCAAGGGGATAATCATGATCGGACGAATAAAGGAAATGAAGCAGCTGGAACGGATGTATTCAAGTGCACGATTTGAATTCATGATTATGTATGGAAGGCGGAGAATAGGAAAAACCACTATTTTACAGGAATTTTCCAAAACACATAAAACCATTTTCTTTTCTGCGCAGGAAAAAAACGATACTTTAAATCTGCAGGATTTTTCGAGAGTCGTGCAGGAATATTTTGATGGCAATTTTATAGCGCATTTTACAAACTGGGAGGATGCGCTGAATTATCTGGGCAGTAAAACACAGAATCACAGAACAGTGCTAATCATTGATGAATTTCCTTTTTTGGCGGAGAGTAATCCCAGTATAAAGAGTATTTTACAGCATAAAATTGATCACGACTGGAAGGAACGCAATATATTTTTGATTCTTTGCGGTTCAAGTGTCAGTTTTATGCTGAATGATGTCATGGGATACAAAAGCCCTTTATATGGGCGCAGTACAGGCAGTATGGAGGTGCTTCCGTTTGACTATCTGGAAAGTGCTGCTTTCTTTCCGGATTATTCGGAAGAAGAAAAGCTGATTGCCTATGGAATGCTGGGAGGTGTTCCGAGATATCTGAATGCTTTTGATCCGGGACGCCCCCTGAAGGAAAACCTTATTTCGGCAATTCTTACAGAGGGCGCATTTTTAAATGACGAGCCGCAGATTTTGCTCCGCATGGAGCTCAGAGAACCAGCCGTTTATAATTCCATTCTGGAAGCAGTTGCAAACGGCTGTAACAGAGTTGTGGAAATTGCAGATCGGATTCATGAGGAAAAGAGCAAGTGCAGTAAATATATGTTGACTTTACAGACACTGCGCCTGTTGGAGAAGCATGTTCCCTGCGGTGAACCGAATGGCAGTAGAAAGGGCATTTACGAGATCACCGATCAATTTTACAGGTTCTGGTACAGATATGTATTTACTAACAAGAGTTATTACAGCCTGTTAGGGACTGATAAGGCCGCGGATGAAATTATGGGGGAGATCAACGACTATATGGGTCCTGTGTTTGAGGACATTTGCAGACAATATTTAATCAGACGGGCCATGGCCGGAACGCTTCCTTTTGTTCCGTATGTTATTGGTAAGTGGTGGGGAAATAATCCTGCCATTAAGGCTCAGGACGATGTAGATTTACTTGTTCTTGACCGGAAGAGGGAGAGAGGAATCTTTGTGGAATGCAAGTTTCGAAACAGGCCGATGGCTATGGAAGAATATGATGATCTGGTGACGGCGGCGGAAGCGTTTCCAGACGTAAAGGAGAAGAAGCTGATGTTTATCAGTAAGGGTGGGTTTACCGAAGCGGTGAAGCGGAGGGCGGAGGAAGAAAATGCTGAGCTGGTTGAGGTGGGGAAATTGTATGGGTGAGGGAGGAGCTTGATTTTGGAGGGCTGAACTGTTATCATTTATGATAGACTTTTGAAGCAGGGTTTGGTATATATAAAAGAACGATATTTTAACAACACATATTATAAGTGAGTGAGTTATGGATTTGGAAAGATATAAAGTCCTAATGATAGATGATGATGAAATGATAGCCACGGCTACTTCCGAATATTTCAATATGTTCGGCGTGAAGACTTCCTATGTAACAAGCTATGCTGATGCGGTAGCTTTTCTTGAAAAATACGATGTTTCATTGCTCTTGCTTGATATCAATCTTGGCGAAAAATCAGGCTTCGATCTTTGCAGGAAGATACGGGAAAACTATGACCTGCCGATATTCTTCATAAGTGCCCGGACAAGCGACGATGATGTGCTTATCGCTCTGAACATAGGCGGCGATGATTATATCAAAAAGCCCTATACGCTAAACGTCCTGCTTGCCAAGGTGAAAGCCGCCGTTTTAAGATACGACAGGACACGGAATAATACGCACGATGTTCGGAATTTTCAGCAGAAAGAGGACGGTCTTGTTAAACTGACAGGTGAAGTGTACCTTAACACAGATATTCACAAGATCATTGCAGACGGCAGGGAGATTACCCTCAAAGCACTGGAATACAAGCTGCTGCTTTATCTTTACACAAACAGGGGCAGAGTCGTTTCAAAGGACGATCTGCTCAGAGACGTGTGGGAGGATGAAAATATCAACGAGGGTACGATCGCCGTACATATCCGGCATCTGCGTGAAAAGATTGAAGCTGATCCCAAAGAACCACAGCTTATAAAAACCGTATGGGGTGTGGGTTACATGATGGAAGAGACAGCACTATGAAGGGATATTACAGATTTATGGTGCTTCTTGTCCTGCTGCTCGCTGTCGGGCTGTTTGCTGTTGTGAAGATCACCGGCACAGATGGTTTTTCACAAAATAATTATGATGTGCTTTTGCTCAATGAGATTGCGCATAAGATGGTTCTGGATGATATGCCGCCTGAAAACACAGCACCGGAACGGGAATATGTAATACTTGACATAAACGGGAATGTTATTTATGATAACCGTTTCAACTCTTCGGAAAGGGTAACCGTTGAGACGGCAATGCAAAGGCGTTATCCCTATACCTATATCATAGAAAATAATCAGATAACAGGCAGTGTCGTACTTACAGACAGCAAGAACCATTTCGACCGTCTGCGTACAAATATCATCGCTGTTTACTGTGTATGCGGTTTTCTCCTGATCGGTGCGGCGGCGGTTTTCGGGGCGTATATCCGCAAAAAGATCATACTCCCATTTGCGAAGATGAAAGATTTTGCATCTTATGTGGCGGCAGGCGACCTTGACCGACCTCTTGAAATGGATAAGGGCAATATGTTCGGCGCCTTTTCGGAAAGTTTTGATATCATGCGGGAGGAACTGAAAGCGTCCAGAGCAAGAGAGCTTTCCTTGCAGAAAAAAGAGCGTGAGCTTATTGCATCGCTTTCTCACGACCTGAAAACGCCTGTGACGGGTATTAAACTCACATCTGAGCTGATGGCGGCGGTATTCTCTCAGAATGAGGGGCAGGAAATAACAGTCACGGAAGATATGACCGGGAAGATGAACAACATCTATAAAAGAGCGGATGAAATAGGGGGGCTTGTCAACGACCTGTTTTCTTCAACTTTGGAGGACTTAGGAGAGTTCAAGGTAGAATGCTCGGATGAGAATTCCGCTGTGATAGGTGAGATCGTTTCCGAATACGATGACAGAGGGCTTGTGCGTATATCCGGAATACCGCAGGCCATTGTACATATTGACAGGCTGCGTTTGTCGCAGGTTATTGGCAATATCATATCCAATTCTTACAAATACGCGGAAACTCCCATAGACATTTCTTTCCGTCTTGATGAGAGCTTTCTTGAAGTGGCGATCAGTGACAGCGGCTCGGGCGTTTCCGAAGATGAGATAGCGCTTATCACCAACAAATTTTATCGCGGAAAGCAGCATGGCGACAAGGAAGGCAGCGGTTTAGGTCTGTATATCGCAAGAATACTCATGGATAAAATGGGCGGAGAGCTATCTGTCAGGAGCGAAAACGGGCTGTGCGTAACGCTGCTTATTCCGCTCAGTTAAGAAAAAGACAAGAATTTAACAAGATTCTGACAAGGAAATCGGGAACGGGATCATATATAATACTATCAGAAACATAATAAGATAGGTAGTGTTATATATGATCCCTATTTTGCGTACAGAAATGCTGTGCTAGTCTTTTTCAAACGGCGCCGTAGAGCAGCATGTTATCTAGAACCT
>CAMQTN010000041.1 GCA_947037115.1 uncultured Lachnospiraceae bacterium | reverse complement strand
CCCCTTCCGTTCCCGTGCTGCCGCCGGACGTCGTTCCATCCCCTTCCGTTCCCGTACTGCCGCCGGACGTCGTTCCATCCCCTTCGCCCGGAATTGACGTCTCGCCGACTACCTGAACGATAAGCGGAATATGACCTACTGTGTGGTAATTGTTCTCGTCCGGATTATAGGAAACATAATAGGTATATTCTCCCGGTTCCTGCAATTGCGTATCCCTGTCACTCTCCCATGCAAACCCCTCCGGAAGTGTAATCTGGCCCAGCGTTGAGCCGGCGGAAACCTTCGGTTTCTCCGGCATCTTGCAGTTCGGAATCGCCTTCGTAACCGTAAAGCTGATATTTTTTGTAACCGTATTATATTTCACGGTATCGTCGGGTGTATACAACGCTTCACAGGAATGTGTCCCCGCTTCAATTTCTGTATTCTCTTTTACCCATTTCCATCCATCCGGCAATGAAATGTCCGCCAGACGCAGTCCTTCCCGATAAGTACAGGGCGACAACGTGGGCAATGGCACCGCGGGATCTGCCCTGACTACAGTTACTGTACATACCGCTGTCCCGGCTCCGCTTCTGGTACAGCTGATAACCGCGCTTCCCGGCGATACGCCCGTAACCTTTCCTACGCTGTCCACCGTGGCAACAGAAATGTCGTCGCTGCTGAATGTCATATTGCTGATATAGTCAACCTTAGATCCATTTACATAGGGTATCAGCTTAACTGTCTGATCGACCTTAAGACTGCTCACCGTTGTCCTGTCCAGCGTAATGGTGTCTGTCGTATTCGGTTTGGAGCAGGCCGACGCCGGCATATTGCGAAATACCGGAATTTTAAATACAAAACTGTTCTCCAGCGCACCCGCATTGCTGTAAGCCTTTCGTATATTGGAGGCCTCGGAATTGGGGGCCTGGATATTCTGCATGTATTGATGCGTAAAATTAGCATGATATCCGTTAGACACATTAAACTTTTCCAAATAGAGCGTATCCTGCCCTTTCAGAATATAGTTTGCGCCAATCACATAAGCGCCGCCGTTGAGTGACTTATAGCGTGTATTCCACCCCTGTTCCTTCGCTTTTTTCAGACCGTTTTGAACCACCTCGGCATTCGTTTTCCCCGAAGCGCTTACATTGAAATAATTATAGTATCCCTCATACCCCGGATATGTACCTGATATCAGTGGGGAAGTGCCCTTCGTCCCCTGCTCCTGCAGCACTCTGCTGGCAAGATGAAAAGGGCTTACACCTGTCGATTCCCCGATTGCGGTAAAAGCCTGCGCATAAGTCCGGCTGTCCCCCGGTATGCCGGAAGACATAAACGAATTTTTCAAAATCTCCTGAACCGCCGCAGACGTGTGATACGAGTCGTTGTAAGTCAACTGTTCAAACTGAAAAACTGCCGGATCCGTCAGGAAGTTTCTCGGATCCATGTAGTATTTGAGGATGCCCTCAGACGCATAGCTCCATCCCTGGCCATAGACGCCGTTCTGCCAGGAGCCCGGGCTGCCCGACAAAACCAGACTTTTATCCCCCATTTCCTTAGATATGGCCGTGTTCCAGTCAATCCCCGTATCCATCCTGACAAAAATCCAATTAGGGTGTTTTTCTTTCAGCGCGTAGAGCGCATTCTGGTAAGACGCCGGAAACTGATCCACATCCGGATAACCGTCTTCCACCGCGCTCATCATCATGGGCGCTGCCGAAATCTCAATGTACGTTGCCTCCCATTTTGCAAAATCTTCATCGGAAGCCGCCAGATATCCCCGCTCTATATAACCTGTATACTCTTTCCCATTCTGATAAAAGAGCGTCCGATACCAGACACTGCCATATTCATCCAGTTCTGCGTCCGTGATCTGCACGGACTGTCCACTGACCACTGTCTGAACCGTGTCCGCATCCGCAGAGGGCCCGCTTTTCACCTCATATTTATCACACAGATAAACCAGCGCAAGAATGCTTTTATTGGCTATGATATCCTGAAGGGCACTTCTGGCTTTCTCCAGATCAGCTATCATGCTCCCCTCCACCGGCACCTCTACCGTGATAGCCGGAATCTCTATCGTATCTTCTGCGGAATCTGCAATCTGGTACAGCGTTTCATCCCATTTCGGATAGAAAGTATAGAGCTCTGATACCGTCTCCCCGAAATCTTCCTCACTCTCCCAGACCACCTCTATCTGTGTGGATTCCTCTTCTCCCTCTATCCACACCAAAAGCGTTTCCGGAAAAACCTCCGTCAGCTCCTCCAGACCCGGTTTATACATACAGGAAAAATACGCGTCCTCCTCCGCAAGGGGTTCGAATGCCGTAATATATGCAGTATCCGTTCCATTTTCACTGACGGATTCCTCTTTTGACGTATTCTCCTCCGCTGTGTCTTTTTCCGACGCGCTCTCCTCCGAAATGTCCTCTTTCGGTGTGCCCTCCTGCGCCGCGATCACCGCGCAGGGAGGCAGAAGCCCGACAATTACCGCCATAGCACATGCAGCATATCTGATATGATGTCCTGACTGCCAGATTTTTCTCATAGGTATCTAAATCCTTTCGCTTTTGCAGAAAATCCGCATTATGTTAACATAATCTAATGTATCATCAAATGGTAGATTATGTCAACTTCATCATATTCAAATATGCACTTTTTCCCTAAAAAATCAATTATCTTTCCTTTTTTCTTCCAAAAATACGCACACGACAGCCACAGCCAGCAGAACCGCGCACCCCCATGGGGTAAACAGGGCCGCCTGCACCGTCTGCAAATGCGCCGCCGTGTACACCGCCAGATTCGCCGCTGCGTGAAAGAGAACGGGGATAAAAAATTTCCCGCTCCTCTCATACAAATAAGCCATGAAAATTCCCATGACGGCACCGTAGACGCCCTGCACCAGATTTCCGTGAAATGCCCCGAAGAAGAGGGCTGACGCCACAATCCCGATCACAGGGCCGAACAGACGGCGGAGACGATTATAAATAATCCCCCGGAAAACCACTTCCTCCGCCAGCGGAGAAACCAGCCCATAGAGAAACAGCCCTATACTGAAGACCACGCCATACTGGTGCTCTGCCACCTCCTGATAAGTCTGTGAGCTCGCTGCAAAACCTGTCAGGGCGAGAAAGGCATTCATACCAAGAGAAATTGCCACAGCAAAAATGACTGTTTTAGTCAATTCTATAATCCGCACCTGTACGGCATCTGTTCCGGGTATCCCTGCTGTCCGCATCCGCAGTTCCTTCTTCAGCATCGGCAGAAGGGGCAAAATGCCGATCATCGAACACAGTCCCCCCGCCACGCCGGAAACGGTCGTTTCATATGCCGTCATAAACTGCCGGAACCCTTCCCCCAAATATTCCATCCCCGCCTGACAGGCAAAGGCAAGAATAATGAATGCCGTGTTGAAAACCAAATAATACAGCAGGAACGGGAACACCACCTCCCACGCCTTTTGAAAAGAGAATGAACCATCTTTTCTTTCTTTTATACGCTTCTCTTCCATCATGTCCTCCCTGATTTAATACCGCGCATCCGCCCTCGTTTTAACCTGCCTTTCATACGCCCTCTCCTGCCATATCTTTCTGCCCCATCCCATATCGGCCCAAAGCCTCCAAAAGAATCTCCTTGACATTTTCCCCGCAACCCTCTATAGTGAAAAAAGCAGATCAATCTGCCGCGGCAAAATCAGCCGCATAACTGAATAACTTGCTAGGGGAGCTTTTGCTGAGATTGAGCCCGTGTACAGCACCGGGACTCTAACCCTCATTACCTGATGCGGTTAATACCGTCGTAGGGAAGCACTGGTAACGAAAATCTGCCACAGATTTTCCGTGTCATATGCCGTTACCGTTCCCCTCCTTGCTATTCTAAAGACAAAGGAGGATTTTTTTATGTTCTACAATGTTGTTGTTGATGACGGGGGCAAAACAACCTATGTCCCCACCACACCGGGCAATGTACTGCTCGCTGCCATTCTGGCCGTTCTGCTTGTCAGCGCCATTCTCTTCGCGAAAAACTATACCGCAAAACAAAATGCGGAAGCTGACGATGCCGCTAAAAAGAGCGGGAAACTGACCGTCAGGCAGCTTGTGTTCTGCGCCATGTCGCTTGCGCTTGGCACCCTTCTGTCAGAAATCAAAATCATCGATTTTCCCTGGGGCGGTTCCGCAACCCTTCTGTCCATGCTCGTCATCTGTCTTCCGGGCTATCTGTTCGGGCTGGGAGCCGGACTTATGACCGGTGTGGCCTATGGCGTTTTACAGATTCTGGTGGACCCCTATATTCTTTTTCCCCTGCAGCTTGTGATGGACTATCTGCTGGCCTTCGGGGCCCTGGGGCTTTCGGGTCTGTTTGCCAGCTCCAAAAACGGACTGGTCAAGGGCTATCTGGCAGGCATTCTGGGGCGTTATGTGTTCGTGGTGCTCTCCGGCTGTATTTTCTTTGCCGAATATGCCTGGGAAGGATGGCCCGTCGTTCCCTACTCTCTGGTGTACAACGGCATCTACATCTTTGCCGAAGCGGCCATCACGCTTGTGCTTCTGTCCATCCCCGCCGTGCGGAAGGGTATCGGTTCCGTTAAGAAAATGGCCCTGTCATAAACTCGCGCTTTCCAAAAATCTGTTGATACCCATAGGTGAGATGCGCCTTTCTGTGTATACATTTCGTGTTGCGGCAGGTTTCGCACTGATTACAGTACGACTCCTGCCGTCTCTGTGTCAACGTTGTCTCAAAGGCCACCGTCTTTTTGGGCGTGAGCATATAGGCCTGATTATAAGAAATTTCCTGCGGCTCTAAAATATGGAACAACGCTTCCATCTCCTCAATGGGCGCGGCGCTTCCGAGAAATGCAAAGGGGCCGGTCCAGAGGCCGTAATGTTCATGGATCTTCTCCGCACTCTGTTCATACGCATTTCCCAAAAGTTCCATCGCGATACATTCGATCATATAACTCTCGCCCAGACGCCCCTCCTCCGTACAGACTCTCTGCAATTCATCCGCCCCGGCTCCCAGCGTTACCAAAACCGCCAGCCGGGACTGCTCCTTCAGGCTGTACGGCGCATAGTAAAGCAGCGGTTCCGACATGGAAAGCAGACGGTCCGCAAGGGCGCGGATCTGCGCCTCATCGCTCTTCCTGAAATGATAATGGGATATGATCTGCCCGTACGTGCTCTCCTCTATATATGGCTCCAGTTTTTCCCGCATTCTTACCTCCTGGTCCGGCTGTCATAACTAATTTTCCCTGTCTGTCGTACTTCCTTACGGATAAAAGAAAATCCCCACCTGAACCTGCCGTTTCCAGATGGGGATCCCCGTATTCCTATTCAATACCGCCTGCAAACCTACGCCGTCATGAACATCCCGTAAGCGCTGATCGCCTGCTGCATACGGAAATTGCTGATACCGCTTCCCGCACTGCCATTCCCCATGTTCATATCTGCCGTCTGCATATTTTCTGCGGCTGTTGTCACCTGCGTCTGTGCAGATTCCGCAGACTCTGCACGCTCAAACTTCACTGCCGCATCCTGTGTCTGCGCTGTTTCCTGCGGCTCCTGCGCCTTCGTTTCCGGCTTCATAATCCTGGCCGCATTGCTTCTGCCGCGCTGCATCTGCATCTCAAACATTCCCTTAAAGTCCAATGTCTGTCCGCGCCTCAGCGGATTTTCATTCTCAGCCTGCGAAAGACCGCTGTAATCGGTCTTTTTATCCAGCACATCATCCGAAATCCTGGACAGCCTGTTCATACTGGCGGGGCTTACCGCATTCACATTGTACACGTAAGGTTGAAAACTGATTGCTCCGATTGTCATATTCCATTCCCTCTTTACTGACACATTCTATTTCCGATTAACAATCCGGGATCATTCCCTCTTTATTTATCATAAAACTTCTGTCCAAAATATACAAGCAGAATTTTTGCGGATTGGCCCTGAACCGTTACTCAAAACCCGTTACCGCTCCGCCTTTATCTCCACATCTACCGCCTCCATCTCCTGCCGCAGGATCCTGGCATTCTTATAGATCCTGGAGACAATCCAGATATTGGAAAGCCCGTCATAGATCAGGAAAAGGCCGATCAGCATGACCACCGTGTCAATGGCGGTAAACGGTCTGCAGACTAACAGCACGCCAAATCCCACCGTGAGCACACCCATAATGCAGGCCACCCACCATTTATCATATTTGTCCCGCCACAGTTCCATCGCCTGCTTTACATTATGTAAACCATGCATTGCGATCACGATTCCAACTATAATCGGGATAATTGCCAGCACCTTGTCCGGTTTCACCATAATCCAGACGCCAACCACCGCCAGGACAATGCCGAAAATCAGATTCACCTGCGAATACATACTGCCGTCCCTGACCGCAAAATAGTCAATCATCCGCGTGATTCCGGTTACAAGCAGCACTATGCCCACGGCTGTACAGACAATCCGCATGGACAGTCCCGGCCGAATGACAAGTATCAGTCCGAGAATGACACACAGAAGGGAAGAAACCACCACATTTGTCTTGATCCTTTTCAATATATTTTCCATCACAAGCGCTCCTTTCTCTTCTTCCTCCAAAACCGCGCCAAAATGTAAACGCCAAAGCCAAGAGATGCGCCAAGGCAGTTTAACAGTATATCATCCACGTCAAAGGCGCCGAAGGCGCTGAAAAGCTGAAATACTTCAATCCCCAGCACAAACACAAAGGCATTTAAGAGCATCACAAAAAAACGTTCTCCGTCTCTGCCCACCATCGGAAAAAGGAAACCGAACGGGACAAACACCAGCACATTGCCCGCCAGATTCTCCACACTA
This sequence comes from uncultured Lachnospiraceae bacterium, assembly GCA_947037115.1. Taxonomy (GTDB): domain Bacteria; phylum Bacillota; class Clostridia; order Lachnospirales; family Lachnospiraceae; genus UBA3282. The sequence continues at coordinate 21,980 of CAMQTN010000041.1, read as the reverse complement.
TTCAATTTATATGCATAATCTATATACATTTTTATTGTTTTAAAAGGCGTAAAATTCGCCGTAGACAGTCCCTGCCAGATCACGCCCCTGCGCCAGCCGGCCGCCAGTGCAGCCAGTTCCCTGTAGGGATATTTAAAAATAATGACCTTTATGACAATTAAAATGTAGATAGCAAAAAAGAGTTTTACCCAGTTTCTTTTTTGCACAGGCATACTCCCCGCTGTCTTTCAGGATTTTGACTTTTTCCTGTCAATATACTTCTTGATGATGCGCGGCTCCTCAATTTTAATCCTGGAAGCCTCCTGAAGCTGTTGTTCCACAGCTTTCTTCTGTTCTGTCTCCTGTTTATATATATCCTTTGTCTCTCTTTCGTATTCCTCCACCACTGTCATATCCTCGGGCCGTATCTTGCGGAAATGGTTAAATCCTGCCACCAGAATGCGCAGACTCTGTCTGGTGGTATCAAAAGCCCCCTCTTCATAGAGGTTAACCAGAATAATGCCGATGGGAACCGCCAGAATCATTCCCAGCACGCCCGCCACGCGGTATCCGATGTAAAGTAAAAACAGGGTCGGTATGGCGTCCATTCCGATGGAATCTCCCACAATCTTCGGCTGAATCACCTGCCGCACCAGCTGTCCGATCAGCCATATGGCCAAAAGCCCGAACATCATTCTGTAATTGTTCGACAGCAATTCGATCACCGCCCATGGAAGCATAACCGTACCCGTGCCGAATACCGGCAGAAAATCCAGCACCGCTATGCCAAACGCCACCAGAAAAGCATAGTCCACTCCCAGAATCATCAGACCGATCACCAGAAGAATATAGACCCAGCACTCGATCTTAAACTGTGCACGGAAATATCCTCCGACAGCATTTCGAAAACTTCTGCGGATCAAATCAAGATGATACCGTATCGAAGCGGGCACATACTTCTCAGCCACAGCGGCCATATACCCCTTATCCGCCACAAAAAAGTAGGCGGAGAGCAGACAGATCACCATATTCAAAAAAATGTCCGGAATCTGCTTTGCTGCATTTCCAACCGCCTCGAAGGCTGGCAGATCGCTCATGTCCACAATGCCATTCGCATAATTACCCAATTCGACGATGATATTATCGACCGTCGCCTGCATATCTGCAGGCATCCTGTTATAGACGCCCTGAAGGTTTGCGCCTACCTTATTAAACTCCTTCAGAATAGAATTCCAGATATTCGGCAGCTCATTGACGAAATTGACGCCCTCCTTGACCAGCTTGGTTATCAGCAGGTATACCAGCAATACCACTACCGCCAGCACGGCCACTATCACCACCGCCGTCATAGCCTTGCGCCTGACTTTGAGCTTCTTTTCAAAAAAAAGCACCACGGGGGAAGCGATCAGGGAAATAAGCCATCCCACAATAAACGGCATAAAAAACCAGATGCACTTTGGCAGTAGAAAGATACACGAAAGTACAACAGCCAGTGCCGTAAACAGATTCAGTACCACTTTTAAATATATCCTGCTGTCTTTTCTCATAGGCTCTCCCAAAAGATCAGATTATATCCTCTATCATGGAATCTAACAGGTCATAAATTTCCTCTCTCCCCTGTTTATTGAGGGAAGAATAGGGTATGACAACTGTGTCATCTACAACGTCAAGTGTGTCGCAAATCAATTTTATCTGTCCGGCCACCTGGCTGCGCTTCACTTTATCCAGCTTTGTTGCTATGATCACCGGCCGGTAGCCCCTGTCTAATATCCAGTCGTACATAATCCTGTCATTCTCCGAAGGCGCATGCCTGATATCAACAAGCAGGAAAACCGCGCAGATTTTCTTTGACTGGTGCAGATAATCCTCTATCATCTTCCCCCACTGCGCTTTCACCTTCTCGTTGGCAGTGGCGTAACCGTAACCGGGCAGATCCACGAAATACATTTCATTATTGATATTATAGTAATTGATCGTCTGCGTCTTTCCCGGTGAGGAGCTGGTGCGCGCCAGCGACTTACGGTTCATCAGCCCGTTAATCAGGGAAGATTTCCCCACGTTGCTCTTTCCCGCAAAAGCAAACTCCGGCAGTTTGTTTTCAGGAAGTTTGCTGGTGATACCGCACACGGTCTCCAGATTTACGTTTTTAATGATCATTCTCCCGTCCTCCCCTTCAGGATAGAAGGGCGTGCTGCGCCACTTCCTCCATGGTCTCCACGAAAAAGATCTCCAGCCCCTCTTTTATTTCCTCCGGAATCTCCTCGATATCTTTCTCATTCTCCTTCGGCACAAGGACGGTCCTGACCTCCGCCATCTTCGCGGCCAGTATCTTTTCCTTCAAACCGCCAATGGGAAGCACTCTACCCCGCAGAGTGACTTCTCCGGTCATCGCCAGATCAGCGCGCACCGGCGTCTGTGTCACAGCCGAAAGAAGCGCCGTAGCCATGGTAACGCCCGCGGAAGGGCCGTCCTTTGGTACTGCCCCTTCAGGAATATGGATGTGAAAGTCCTTCTTTTTGTAAAAGTTATCGGCTGTCTTATACTTTCCGCTGACGGAACGCACGTAACTGAGCGCCGTCCTGGCCGACTCCTTCATGACGTCTCCCATTTGACCTGTCAGGTCAATTTTCCCTTCTCCCGGCATCATGTTGACCTCAATCTCCAACGTATCCCCTCCGACACTGGTCCAGGCCAGGCCTCTGACAATGCCGACAGCCGGCTTTTCATTTACCTTTTCCTGCCTGTATTTGGGTTTGCCCAGGTAATGTTCCAGATTTTCAGGGGTTACATTGACCTTTTCAGTCACCTTCTCTTTTCTGCGGGCAAGGATCTCTCTGGCCTCCTTGCGGCAGATCGCGCCGATCTGGCGCTCCAATCCCCGGACGCCCGCCTCTCTTGTATAAAAGCGGATGATATCGCGAATTGCCTCATCGCCGAAAGTAAGCTCTTTTGGCCTGATTCCGTTTTTCTTAAGCTCCTTTCCCACCAGATGTTCCTTCGCGATATGGAACTTCTCATTGGCAGTGTAGCTGTTCACCTCTATGATCTCCATGCGGTCCAGAAGCGGGCGTGGAATCCCGTCACGGCTGTTTGCCGTAGCGATAAAAAGCACTTCCGACAAATCAATGGGAATCTCCACATAATGATCCCGAAACGCACAGTTCTGTTCTCCGTCAAGCACCTCCAGAAGCGCGGAGGACGGGTCTCCCTTGTAATCGCTGCCCAGTTTGTCAATCTCATCCAGCAGAATCAGGGGATTTTTGACGCCGGCCTGTTTCAGGGCTGCCACCACCCGGCCCGGCATAGCGCCCACATAAGTTTTACGGTGGCCCCTGATCTCCGCCTCGTCCCGCACGCCGCCAAGGCAGATCCTGACATACTGCTTTTTCAAAGCCTCCGCCACACTCCTTGCCACGGAGGTTTTTCCCGTGCCGGGCGGCCCCACCAGACAGATGATCTGGCTTCCGGCTTTCCCCGTCAGCATACGCACAGCCAGAAATTCCAGCATCCGTTCTTTGACCTTCTCCAGACCGTAATGCTGTCCGTTCAATATTTCTTCCGCCCCGGCAAGGTCTTTGCTGTCTCTGGACGCCTTATCCCACGGAAGTTCCAGCATTGTCTCAATGTATGCGCGCTCCACCGCGCTCTCAGAGCTGCTGCCGATCACGTTCTTATAGCGGTTGATCTCCTTGCGTATCTTCTCTTTCACCGCAGGCTTCGCCCTGAGCTTCTCCACTTCTCCCAAAAACTGTTCCACATCGGAATCCGTGTTATTCTCCCCAAGCTCTTCCTTGATATACTGCATCTGCTCCCGCAGAATGTAATCCCGCTGGTTCTTATCAATCCGCCCCCTGATATCCTTCGCAAGACTGTTCTTAATGCGGATGACCTCCACCTCTCTGGTAAGAATCCCCGTCAGAACGGTAAACCGCTCCCGCACCGATATGGCGCCCAAAACCTGCTGCTTGTCAGCCACCGCAAGAGGCATATTGGTGGCAATGCTGTCAAGGAGCTTTCCCAGCTCCATTCCCTCCTCGATCTGATCCTGCACCGCTTTTCCCACCTTGGGATAGCAGGCGCCATAGGCTTCCACCGTCTCTTTGACTGTTCTGGTCATCGCTTCCGCAGCTATCTCATCGATATCCGCACTGTCGTCCTTTTCATACGACACCTGCGTCATGATACCGCTGTCTGTCTGCGTAAACTCATAAATACGTGCCCGGGAAACACCCTCCACCAGCACGCGAAGAACATGCTCGGGAAGTTTGCTGACCTGTCTGATCAATACAACCGTCCCCACATCATAAATATCATCTCTGCCGGGATTCTCTTTATTGAAATCTTTCTGGGTCACCACCAGAAGCTGCTGGTCTCCCAGCATCGCCTGCTCTACCGACGAGACAGACGCGCTTTTGCTTAAATCGAAATGAATCACCATGCCCGGCAGAATCGTAAGCCCCCTGAGCGTTACAGTGGGAAGCTGCCTGTTCCAGTTATCCATATAATCATCCCTTTTTCCGGTAGTATCAGAAACGCCGCCAAATCTGGCGACGCCCATCTTTCTGTTTATCAACAATCCAAACTTAGTTGGGGCTGCAAAGCAGTCCTCAGGACCGCGCCTGCCCGTGATTGAGCGAAGCGCAATCGGTTCACTTGGCCTGTAACAGCCTGTCGCGGTATCTCAGGAGAGGTTTCTCCTCGCCGTCCACCGCCTTCTTTGTGAGAATACACTCCGAAATGCTGTCGTCCGAAGGGATCTCGTACATTACGTCCATCATCACCTTCTCAACGATGGACCGCAGCCCTCTCGCCCCCGTCTTTCTCTCATGGGCGAGCTTCGCGATCTCCTCCACCGCATCATCTTCCACGGAGAGTTTCACCTCGTCAAACGCAAAGAGTTTCTTGTACTGCTTGATCAGCGCATTCTTCGGCTCCTTCAGAATGCGGACCAGCGCCTCCTTATCCAGGCCGTCCAGAGCCACCGTTACCGGCACGCGGCCAATAAACTCCGGAATCAACCCGAACTTCATGAGATCCTGCGGCGTCACTTCCTTTAAAATCGCCCCGATCTCCTTGCCGCTCTTCTCAGCCACCTGTGCGTTAAAGCCGATGGAGTGACGGTCCAGCCTCTCCTCCACAATCTTATCCAGTCCGTCGAAAGCGCCTCCGCATATAAAGAGGATATTCGACGTATCAATCTGTAAAAGCTCCTGATGCGGATGTTTTCTGCCTCCCTGCGGCGGTACACTGGCCACCGTCCCCTCGATGATCTTGAGAAGCGCCTGCTGGACGCCCTCGCCCGACACATCTCTGGTTATGGAAACATTTTCACCCTTCTTTGTAATCTTGTCAATCTCGTCAATATAGATAATACCGTACTGAGCCCGGTCAATATCATAATCTGCCGCCTGAATCAGCTTGAGGAGGATATTTTCCACATCCTCGCCCACATACCCCGCCTCAGTCAGCGTAGTGGCGTCCGCAATCGCAAATGGAACATTGATGATCTTTGCGAGCGTCTGTGCCAGATACGTCTTACCGGAACCCGTGGGGCCGACCATGATAATATTGCTCTTTTGCAGCTCCACCTCATCATCGTCCTTAGGTGCCGTAACTCTCTTATAATGATTGTAGACGGAGACAGCCATCACTTTCTTGGCTTCCTCCTGCCCGATCACATACTCGTCAAGGAAACTTTTAATCTCCACCGGCTTTAAAAGGTTAATCTCCAGCTCTTCCGTTTCCGGATCGTCCTCGTACTCTTCCTCTATGATATCCGCGCAAATGTCTACACACTCGTCACAGATATAGACGCCGCTGGGGCCGGCAATCATCTTCCTGACCTGATCCTGCGTCTTATTACAAAAAGAACATCTCACTTTTTCCTCAGAAATCTTTCCTGCCATCTTAATCCTCATTCCGGAGCATTTATGCGACGGCGGCGGCACAAATCTCAAATCTGTGTCTGCCATCAAGGCATATTTGTGATGCTCCTTCACAAATTGCCGTGTGAGGAATCAGCACATCAGTGTGATTTCTCACACCAACCTTTCCCCGAATCAAACAAATTTACCTATGACTGCTCTTCTGTGCTGGCATGACTGGTAATAATGCGGTCAATCAGCCCATACTTCAGCGCTTCCTCCGCGCTCTTCCAGTTATCTCTCTCGGTATCTGCCATGATCACTTCAAAATCCTGCCCCGTATTCTGCGCCATGATTCTTGCCATCTTTTCCTTGGTCGCAAGGATATGTTTCGCCGTGATCTCAATCTCTGTGGCCTGTCCCTGTGCGCCGCCCGCCGGCTGATGGATCATAATCTCCGCATTCGGCAGAGCCATTCTCTTGCCTTTTGTGCCGCCCGCAAGAAGGAACGCGCCCATGCTGGCCGCCATACCGATACACACCGTGGAGACATCGCACTTAATAAACTGCATCGTATCGTAAATCGCCATGCCGGCAGTGATCACACCACCGGGGCTGTTGATGTACAGACTGATATCTTTCTCCGGGTCCTCCGACTCCAAAAAGAGAAGCTCCGCCACAATCACGCTGGCGCTGGCGTCGTTTACTTCCTCTCCCAGGAAAATGATCCTCTCCTTCAACAGTCTGGAATAAATATCGTAGGAACGCTCTCCCTTGGATGTCTGCTCAATGACATAAGGTATCAAAGCCATGTGTTACACCTCCATCAAATGAATTTGTTTTACTTCTTCGCCTTACTTGCCGTCTTGCTCTCCTTCGCATTCTCCGCAATGAACTCAGCCGCCTTTCTGACCGCCAGATCCTGCATAATGCTCTTCTTGTCCCGCTCTCTCATAAGTTCTCTGACCTTATCTACCTCCATCTGGTAAACGTCGGCCATGGTCTTTAACTCTTCCTCGTAGTCCTCTTCGGTTGCCTCAAGATTCTCAGCCTTAGCCACCGCCTCCAGCACAAGTCTGGAACGTACCCTCTCCTCAGCCTGCGGTTTTACCTGCTCCACCATCTGCTGATAATTGGATCCGGTAAGCTGTAAATACTGCTCCATGGAAATACCCTGCATGGTAATGCGCTGGGCAAACTCATCCACCATCTGCTTCTGCTGGGTCTCCAGCATAGCCTCGGGAATCTCCATCTCGGAAGCCTCCACTGCAGCTTTCACTGCCGCGTCCTCCCTCTCTCTCTTCGCATCCTTTGTCTTCTGCTCCTGCAGGTTCTTCTTCACATCCTCGCGGTACTCAGCCAGCGTGTCAAACTCGGATATGTCGCTTGCGAACTCATCATTTAACTCGGGAAGTTCCTTCTTCCGGATTTCCTTTACCGTACACTTGAAGACTGCCTCTTTTCCCTGCAGATGCTCCGCCTGGTAATCCTCCGGGAAAGTAACCTTCACCTCGGTCTCCTCACCGATCTTCGCACCTACAAGCTGCTCCTCAAAACCCGGAATAAATGCGCCGGAACCGATGGTTAAAGGATAGTTCTCCCCTTTTCCGCCTTCAAAGGCCACACCGTCCACAAATCCCTCGAAATCCAGTGTGGTCATATCACCGTCCTCCACCGGGCGGTCGTCCACTGTAATATTTCTGGCATTATTTTCACGCTCTCTCTCGAGCTGCGCATCCACTTCCTCATCCGTCACTTCTGTCTCGATCTTGTCGATCTTCACGCCTTTGTACTTACCAAGCTTCACTTCCGGCTTAAGGGCAACCGTAGCTGTAAAGACAAAAGGCTTGCCCGCCTCAATCTGCGTCACCTCAATGGTGGGAGAGGAAACAATGTCCTCCTCGCACTCATCAAGCGCTTTATCATATGCATCGGGAATCAGGATGTTCGCCGCATCCTCGAAAAACACCTCTTTGCCATACATCTTCTCCACCATCTGGCGGGGAACCTTACCTTTGCGAAAGCCCGGTATGCTGATTTTGCTCTTCTGCTTCTGATAAGCCTTCTCGATGGCTTTCTCAAACTCCTCCACCTCTGTCTCGATCGTCAGCTTTGCCATGTTCTTCTCTAATTTCTCCACCTGTAAACTCATGCTATGGGTTCCTCCTTCACTTCCTCTGTCAGCTATCTTTTTCTATCGTTAAACTCTCGTAAGCTTCTAGCTACAGTCACCAAAACATTATAGCACAGGGCGTTGGAAAATACCAGAAATTTTTGCGTATCTTCAAGGCTTCTTTACAGGAACAGATTCAGGACGCTTTGCATCTCCCATTCACATAAAAAGACACCCCGCCTGCTTTTGCAGGCGAGGTGCCCTTTTGCTTTTGTGAGTTACTTCATCTGCTCTTCCTGTTTCTTGATCATTCTACGAACCATCTCACCGCCGATGGAGCCTGCCTCCTTGGAAGTCAGGTCACCGTTGTAACCCTCTTTCAGGTTTACGCCCAGCTCAGATGCAACCTCAGTCTTAAAACGGTCCATAGCTGCCTTTGCCTCAGGAACTTCTACTCTATTCGTTTTGTTGCTTGCCATTTCTTTTCACCTCCGAAATACTTTGAATCTTTTGATTCTTTATCTATATTTGAGACAAGCGCATCCTCCGTGCGCCTGTCCTCTCGGCTTTCGCTGTTTGGATGCACACTTTGTTTGCCGCTTATCTTGATGTTAGTATGTTCGGCTGAAAAGAAATTATTATAGTATTTTTTTCCAGTTAAATCTGTTTTGTGAATGGGCGCGGGCTGAACAGTTTCTAAGATTTAAACACAATCGTTTCCGCCATCTTCTCCGCCGCTTCTTTCCCCTGCAGTTTTTCCAGAATGGCAAGCCCGAAGGGAACCGCCGCTCCCATACCGCGCCCGGTAATGATATTACCGTCTATGACAGCAGGCTCCTGACACACCTGCGCGCCCTCCAGATGATCCTCAAACTTGGGGAAGGAACACGCTCTTTTTCCTTTTAAATGTCCGCGGTGCCCCAGAATGCTGGGCGCCGCACAGATCGCCGCAACCGTCTTTGAGGCTTTCACAAAAGCGTCCACCTGTTCCATCAGCGCCCCGCAGGCCTCCAGATTTTTTGTGCCCGGCATCCCGCCCGGAAGCACAATCACATCCACCTGGTCAAAATCCACCTCCGAAAAGATCCTGTCCATCTTTACCTCCACACCGTGAGAGCTTGTGACACTCCGCTCCTGTGTGATGGACACCATATCGATTTCCTCCCCTGCGCGCCGGAGAATGTCCACTACAGTCAATGCCTCAATCTCCTCATAGCCTGTTCCGAAAAAAATTGCCGTTTTACTCATTTTCTTTTCCTCCATTCTGAAGCATACGCTCCTCATATGACTTATCTTTTTCTGCACGCCGCATCAGCACAAGCCCAGCCGCATCAGCCAGCGCCCAGCCGATGGGAATCGCCCACCAGATACCGAGAACGCCGATTCCCGGAACAGCCGCCAGAACATAGGCCAGCACCACTCTCGTTCCCAGGGAGATCACCGTCAGCACAAGGGATACGCCCGGTCTGCCCGTGCCCCGGAAATATCCGTACAGCAGAAATAAAATACCGATTCCAATATAGAACGCGCCTTCAATCCGCAGATACTGCATGCCGATTTCGATAATCTCTGTTTCACCTGCATTCACAAAAATCAACATCAGAAACCTTGCAAACACAAATACCAGAACCGAAACCACCCCGCAGAAAACGGCGGAAACCGTCAATGCCTTCCCTGTTCCCTGCTTCACCCGTTTCCCCTTGCCTGCGCCATAATTTTGCGAGATAAAGATCGAATAGGCGTTTCCAAACTCCTGCGCAGGCATATAGGCAAAGGTATCAATCTTCACCGTAGCCGCAAAAGCCGCCATCACCATGGCGCCAAAACTGTTGACCAGGCTCTGTACCATCAAAATGCCGAAATTCATCACCGACTGCTGCATGCCTGTCATCAGGGAATACCTGCAGATCTCTCCCACAGGCTTCTCCTCCTGCAAAAAACCGCGCAGGGAAAATCGGAAAAAAGGCTCCTTTTTCCACACACAGATCCCCAGTCCAAGACCTGAAACCGCCTGTGAGATCACCGTGGCCGCCGCCGCACCCTGCAGGCCCCATCCAAGGCTTTGCACAAAAAACAGATCCAGCCCGATATTCAACACTGACGCCGCACCCAAAAAGTAAAGCGGCGTCACCGAATTTCCGAGCGCCCGCAAGAGGAAGGCATAATAGTTATACAGAAAAATAAAAAAGATCCCGCAAAAGACAACCAGCAGATAGTCCCGTGTCATCCCGTAAAGTTCACCCGGCGTCCGAAGCAGTAACAGGATCGGATGCATCAGACACTGTACCGCTATGCTGAGTACCACCGCCAGCACACCGATCATCACAAAAGCCGTCTGCGCACAGGTTCTCACTCTGTCCCTGTCTCCTTTCCCTATATAATAGGAAAAGACAGCGCCGCCTCCCATGCAGAGACCGATCAGCAGGGAGTTTAAAAAAGTCATCAAAGCATAGGACGAGCCAACCGCCGCCAGCGCCTGCGCGCCCACATATTTCCCCACCACCCAGGTGTCTGCTATATTATAGCACTGCTGCAGCAGATTCCCAAAAATCATGGGCGCCGCAAAATACAACAGTGATTTTGTCACATTTCCTTCTGTCAGATCATGTTTCATTATATATGTTTCCCGTTTTCAGGCCTGCATACTACGTTGGCACTTTTTTCCCTTGCGGCTATTACATCGTCTAAACTCGCAAATCCGCGCTTTTCGCGCTTTATGTCCGATTTCATCGGACATTTGCTCGTTAATGCCGCAGGAAAAGTAAATGTCAGCTTCGCTGCCGCTTCCTTTTCCCTTGCGGCTATTATATCATAAAACAGATGGGAATGGCGAACTTCTTGACACACTGCCCTACACTGTGCTATTGTATATCTATCATTTACATTTGGTCTGTATGGCCGTTCTGGGCCATCGTTGTCACAGCATTTCGCTGAGAAATTCCAAGTAAACGATTTATCGTATGTTTATCAGCACCCTGACAAACAAATAAGACTTTACACCGCCATGAAATCCCTTTATAATATAAGCAGATAAAGAACATTGTCACATAATAGTCTGCAAGGAGGGTGAAAGGATGTATGAAATGCCAACGGATCTGCAATATAAGGATGAACTGAGAAAAGAACGTATCCGCATTGAGGACGAACTGGAAATGCTTCGCACCAAAGAATATGAAAAACTCGAAAGAAAACTGGAACGCGATCTGGCCCGGGTAAATGAAGGCATAGAAAGCTAAACGTGATGTAACCCCAAAACAGGGTGTAAGGTCTTATGCTACGGTAAAACCTTACACCCTGCGTTATTTCCGGTCTTTTCAGGACGGGCCCGTCTCCCGCCGGCTCAGATTGGAATTATGATAGTCAGGATCACCCGTTACATCCTGACCAAACCAGTCAAGTGGCTGAAAAGCCTCCGCCATATCCCGATCCGGGAACTCCACCTCGGCAATCATAAGTGGTGCAAAGGGCGGCTCAAAAATATCCAGCTCCACAGATAGACTAATCTGGTCAACTTTTTCTCCCACAGACGACAAATATGTCATGTCAAAGACAGGTTTGTCAATTGGTATCACATAACGTTTTTTTGAGATCACATTCCCGTCCGCCTTCTCCCTCAGATGATAGTAAGATTCCTCATTTAACGGGAGATTGTACTCCTCTCTGGCAAGAAACCCCTTCCCCTTATAAGTCATGTAGTAAGTATCGTCTTCTCTGCGGATTCTGACAACCGGATCAGTATTGAGATAAGCCTGCTCAATAATGTGGCAGGGATAGGATTCCAGATTATCCGGCAGTTTTGCTACGGTAAATTTGCGTTCGATTTCCATCTGTTAGTCTCCTTCACGTATCTGAGTCTGCCTATGCGCGCAAGAAAGCCGTGCGCTCAGCACGGCCCTGTAGACTCTCTCTCCACCAGCTGCGCCGGAAAAACAATCTGCTGGTGCCCCTTGCGCTCCGCAATCACATCCAGAAGCAGCCGGATCGTCTTTTTCGCAATCTCCTCCACCGGCTGTTTGATGGTCGTCAGCTTCGGATTATAATACTCTCCCATCTCAATGCCGTCATATCCGGCCACCGAAATATCCTCCGGGATCCGCTTCCCCGCCTCATGCACCGCCCGGCATGCGCCGATGGCCAGTGAATCGGAAACCGCATAGATCGCCGTCACTTCCCGCCCGGATTCCAACAGCTTCTTCGCTGTCAGATAGCCATTTTCCATGGAGTAGTGGTCGATATCCTCCTGTACATAACAGATCAGTTCCTCCGGCACCACAAGGCCATGCTCGTCGTAAGCCCGCCGAAATCCCTCCGTTCGCAAACGGCCGATTGGCAGGTCTGACCGCTCTGTAATAAGGGCGATCCGCCTGTGTCCCAGATTTAACAGATATTCCGTCATCCTCTTGCTTTCCAGCCTGTCGTCCACCGCAATGTTGGAAAATTCCACTTTGTTCATCTGATCCGGTACATTGACCCCTATCGTACTGAAAATAAACGGTACTTTCAGCTTCCGTATCTTTTCCTCAGAGTGCTCAAACTTACCGCCCAGAAAAACGATCCCGCGAAGCCGCTTTTCCTTCTCCAGCTCCAGAGCCACATCAATCTCGTCCTCCTGCGCCTCCACGTGCCGAAGCACCAGCGCATACTTATTTCTCTGCGTCTCTTCCTCAATGATCTGGATCATGCTGCTGAAAAAGGGGTTTGTGATTCCTTTTACCAGAACCGCAATACATTTCGCATCCGTCCTCTTCAGGTTTCTTGCACTGTTGTTCGGAATAAAGCCTGTCTTCTCAATTTCCTCCAAAATCATTCTTTTGGTTTCCGGGTTGATGTCCGGATGATTATTGATCGCTCTGGAAACCGTACTGACTCCCACACCGCATTGTTTCGCTATGTCCTTGATGGTAATCTCCGCCATCTGTATCCCCCAAAATTCACACACATTTTCCGCTATGCCCGGACAGGCGCAACAACACAATCATTACTTCTTCGCCAACCGGCCATAGAGCCTTGTCATCTCAAAAATCCGCTCTGCCAGTTCTTCCGTAAACTGCTCAGGCAGCATCCGCCACTTCCAGTTCGTCCCCAATGTGGACGGCATGTTGGTTCTTGCCTCTGTACCCAGTCCCAGATAATCCTGCATTGGAATCACGCAAGTATCGGACACGCTTGCCATCGCTGCCCGGATGAACTCCCACTGGACGTCTTTTCCCGACTTAATATTCAGATACCGCTTCGCAAACGCCTTATCCTTGCGGTTCAGCTTCTCATACCAGCCAAGCGTCGTGTCATTGTCATGGGTTCCTGTGTATACGATACTGTTCGCCACATAATTGTGAGGCAGGTAATCGCTCTCCTCTCTGGAATCGAAGGCAAACTGTAAAATCTTCATACCGGGATACCCGGTTTTCTTTACCAGCTTAATGACTGAGTCAGTCAAAAATCCAAGATCCTCCGCAATCACTTCCTTCTTGCCGAGTTCCGCCTTCATCGTCTTAAAGATATCGTAGCCGGGCCCCTTCTCCCAATGCCCGAACTCCGCTGTTTCATCTCCATACGGAATGGAGTAATACTCGTCAAACCCTCTGAAATGATCGATCCGCACTACATCGTAGAGCTTATAGCAGTAGCCGATCCGCTTCATCCACCACTCATAATCCGTCTCCCTGTGGTAATCCCAGCGGTACAGGGGATTGCCCCAAAGCTGTCCCGTGGCCGAAAACGCGTCAGGCGGGCATCCCGCCACCGCTGTGGGCACAAGCTCCTGATCCAGCTGGAAAAGCTCGGGGTTCGCCCAGGTATCCGAACTGTCAAACGCCACATAGATGGGAATATCCCCGATAATCCGAATTTTCTTTTTATTTGCATATTCCTTCAGTGCAAACCACTGCTTTGCAAACAGATACTGCTGGAACTGATAAAAGGAAACTTCCTCCGCATATTTTTCGGAATATTCCTTCATCGCCGCTGGCCGGCGCAGTTTGATATCCTCATCCCACTCGGCCCAGCTCTTACCGCCAAAGGCATTCTTCACCGCCATATACAGGGCGTAATCCTTCAGCCAATAAGCATTTTCCTCCACAAACTCCTGATACGCCGTATCCCTCTCGATATGGCTTTTTTGAAACGCCTCTTTTAACACTTTAAACCGGGACAGATATATTTTCTCATAATCGACGTAAACGTCGTCGTCCCCGAAATCATATTGCTCACAATCCGCTTTTGTCAGAAGCCCTTCCTCGATCAACGCTTCCAAATCAATGTAGTAAGGGTTTCCCGCGAAAGTAGAAAAAGACTGATAAGGCGAATCGCCATAGCCCGTAGGGCCAAGCGGCAGTATCTGCCAGTATGACTGCCCTGCTTTTTCTAACAGATCAATAAAGGTATATGCCTCCCTGGAAAAGGCGCCGATCCCATACTTCGACGGGATAGCTGAAACAGGCAGTAAAACACCGCTTTTTCTCATAACGCTACAAATCCTTTCCTGTCAATCGACCCGGATTCTCTCGGAAATCGATTTCTATATGAATTTTACCCCATTTTGTCGAAAATAGCAAGCATGATCAGGGGATCAACCCCTGATCATGGTTCGGGAGGAGAATACCGCATTTCAGGCATTCCCTTCTCACACGCTAGCCTTTCACTGCGCCCGCTGCCACGCCTTTGATAATGTACTTCTGGCAGGACAGGTAGAAAATGATAACCGGAATAATACTCATCAGGATCAGCGCCATCGTCGCGCCAAGGTCCACCGTGCCGTAACTTCCCTTCAGGTACTGGATGTGAATGGGAATCGTGCGGTATTTATTGATATCGAGCACCAGCACCGGCAGCAGATAGTCGTTCCACACCCACATGATCTCCAGAATGCCCACGGAAATCATCGTCGGTTTTAACATCGGCACAACCACCTGAAAGAAAATCCGCACCGGCCCACAACCGTCGATGGACGCCGCCTCTTCCACCTCCAGCGGAATCGCTTTCACAAATCCCACAAACATGAAAATTGCAAGCCCGGCTCCGAATCCCAGATAGACGATCGGAATCGTCCAGGGTGTATTCAGACGCAGCTTATCCGCCGTTTTGGAAAGCGGGAACATCACCATCTGGAAGGGCACCACCATGGAAAACACACACAGGAAGTAGACTGCCCTGCATAGAACCGAATTCACTCTGTCGATATACCATGCCGCCATGGATGTACACAGTAAAATTAAAAATGTGGAAAGCAGCGTAATCAAAACACTGTACAGCACACTATTCACAAAAGGATAGTTACCGAAAGTCATACCCTTTACAAAATTGCTGAAACCAGCGCTCATCTCCCCTGTGGGAAGCGCAAACGTATCCGTTTTTACAAAAGTATTCTGTTTAAATGAGTTGATCACTACCGCCAGCACAGGAAGTACATAGATAATGCTGACTACAGCCAATATCACGGAAAGGATTGTTTTTGTATTCTTCTTCATTACTGCTGCACCTCCCTCTTACGTGTATATCCCAACTGAAGCAGTCCGAGTCCCGCCACCAGAATGAAGAAAACCACTGCCTTGGCCTGTGCAACACCCTGTGAAGTCGTATTGGAACTGTAGAATGTATTGTAAATATTAAGCGCCAGCATTTCTGTTGTCTTAATGGTCGTTCCGCCCGGCTGAATGATAAATGGCTGCCCGCCGGTCAACGCCAGGTTCTGGTCAAACAGCTTGAATCCGTTTGTCAGGGACAGGAACATACAGATCGTAAAAGAACTCATCACGTTAGGAATTGTCACCTTGAACAATGTCTGCATGGAAGTTGCACCGTCGATACGGGCCGCCTCCAGAATATCTCCGGGCACATTCTGCAGCCCTGCAATATAGATAATCATCATATAGCCGACCTGCTGCCAGCACATCAGTATGATCAATCCCCAGAAGCCGTATTTGCTGTCTAACAGAATGGAAGTCTGATAGCGGCCAAGGATACCGTCGAAGATCATCGACCAGATATAACCCAGTACGATACCGCCGATCAGGTTCGGCATAAAAAATACGGTACGGTACAGGTTGCTGCCCTTAATCCCCAGTGTCAGAATGTATGCCACGATAAACGCCAGCACGTTAATAATGACCAGCGATACTATGGCAAACATTGCTGTATACCAGAATGCATGACGGAAAGAAGCGTCCTGAAAAGTCTTCACATAGTTGTCAAAACCGATGAATTTCGCGTCGGAAATTAAGCGGAACTGGCACATGGACAGCCAGATACCCTGGATAAAAGGCCATACAAATCCGATGATAAATGCAATAAGTACAGGGCCCATAAAGAGGATTCCCCAGCGCCTGATCGCCTTTTGGAGAGAATTGCTACTGCTAGTTTTCATGGTATCACCTCCTGGTTTTATTTTGATAACATGTGCGGTCTCATAATATTAAGAAGACTCGAAACGGCGGGACGGGTAAAACGCCCGCCCCGCCGTCTGTTTCCTGTATCTGTCTTATTTTTTTCCTTAGTTGTTCACTGCGTTGTATTCTGCTGCCCAGCCGTCCACAAATGCCGTGCGTACCGTCTCCCAGTTTGCATCGGACTGGTCTGCGTTGTACTGGTTCAGCGCGCTCACAAGAGTAGCACGATAGGAATCCACGTTAGGCTGGAAGTTGGTCGCCCAGTTCATGACATAGCATCCGTCAGCCGTGTACTTGTCGGCTGCTGCCAGGAATCCGTTGGTGGACTCTGCCGCAGACTTATAAGGCATAACACCGAAAGTATCCACTAACTTACGGGAAGCATCGGGATCTGTCACACACCAGACCATGAAGTCCATCGTAGCCTGCTGGTCTTCCGCGGAAGCCTTGCTGTTAATTGCCCAGCAGTTCTCTGTACCGCAGTTCAGGCCTGCTTTTTCCTCGCCGGCAACACCACAGTAGTAAGGGATCATCGTAGCGTTCGGCACATCAGCTTTCACCGCTTCATATTCCCAGGAACCGTTTATGAAGAATGCCGCCTGCCCTGTCTTAAACTCGTTCTCCGCATCATGTCCGCCGGTAGCCAGCTCCTTCGGGCCTGTCAGGCTGTTGTTGATGCAAAGGTCATACAGGTTTTTGAAGTTATCCAGGTACTTGCCGGAGATGGTCGGCGGGCACTCTGTCCAGGGTGTTCCCTCCTGCTCGTAGTAATACTCAAGATTCGCCATATGTCCCGTGAAACGCCAGGAAGAAGAATCATCCATATCGGAGGAGGAGAAAGCGTCAAATCCAAGCTCGCCCGCACGGGAGTGAATGTCCTCTGCCACTGTCTTTAAGCCCTCAAAATTCTTGATCTCATCCATGGTGTGGCCCGCTTTTTCAATCAGGTCCGGATTTACGATGATGCCATAGCACTCGTAGCAGTAACCAATGGAAACTAACTTGCCTGTCTCATCATAAAGGTTATACGCGTCTGTATTCAGCTCATTGGCAATCGCTGTGCCTGTCAGATCCAATGCATAGTCTTTCCAGTCTTTTACACCGGCCTGATTTCCGATGACAAACAATGTCGGAGGCGCGGATTTATCCATCTCAGATAACAGTGTCGTGGAATAAGTGCCGGAAGCCGCGGTAACTACCTTCACTTCTACGCCTGTCTGCGCTGTGTAGGTCGCTGCAATATCCTGTAATACATCGTCAGACTCCGGTTTGAAGTTCAGCCAGTAAACCGAACCGCCGCCTGCCGCAGGGGCTGCCTCCCCGGCATCTGCGCTGTCGCCTGCAGGAGCCGCCTCCGTGGAACCGCCATTGTCTGTGGACGCAGAGCCGCCGTTGTCAGAACCGCCGCCACAGCCGGCTAACATAGTCGTAATCATTGCTGCGCAAAGCATGGTGCTCACAATTTTCTTTTTCATTGTTTTCCCTCTCCCTTTCAGTGTAAGAATAAAGTTTGTTGTGTCTGGAAACGTTTGCGGTAACGATGTCGGTATCGTTGTCGGTAACGTTTCCGATTGCTTAGGTTAAGTATATAACCTTAATGCAATTTTTGCAATAGGGTATTTCATATATAATCCATTTTTGCCATTTTATCCATAAATTATACAGGCTGTTTATGCATCTTTCACAATTGGTTCCCTATTTTTCTGTAAAAACGTTAGAAATTCTGTTTCAGGAAGCGGTTTTGAAAAATAGTACCCCTGAATGTAATCGATGTCCAGCTCTTCCATAGCCAGATACTGATCCTTTGTCTCAATTCCCTCCGACACTATTTTCAGTTTCATCCCATGAATCATCTGCATCGCGGCATTCATCACATACTTGGCTTTCTCGTCCCGGAAAAAGGCCTGGCTCATCTCCCGGTCAAACTTCACGATACTGACCGGCATATCTACTATGTAATTGAGATTGGACTGCCCGGTGCCAAAATCGTCCAGTGAAAAATGCACGCCGTACTCCATCAGCCTGTGCATGTTTTCAAGAAGCGTCTTTTTTGCCGCCATGGAAGCGGACTCTGTGATCTCCAGATTAATATATCGGGGATCAATCTGGTACTTCTCCATAATACCTATGTAATCATCCGCCAGCTCGGAATAGCTGCACTGCACCACCGACAGATTTACTTCTATATAATGCAGGCCGTACTGTTCCAGCTTTTCCTTCATAAAGAAGCGGCACACCTTGTCAAACACGATTTCACCAAGCGGCAGAATCTTGCCGTTGGCCTCCGCCACAGAAACAAACGCCCCCGGCGGTACCAGATTGCCCTCACGGTCCCGCATACGGACTAACGCCTCCGCACTCACAAACCGCTTTTCCCTGGTGGAATAGATGGGCTGGTAGAATACCTCAATCCGGCCTTCTTTCATGGCTTCCTCAAGCATCTGCTCCATGATCTTCTCCTGCCGCATCTGCTCCACAAACTCGCTGTCTACCTGTTTAAAGTTAGACGCACTGTGGTCACGGCTCTTCCACCTCGCATACTGTAACAGGTGCACCATCTCCTGATAGTCATTCACCAGACTGGAATCCGACATATAGGTAAACTCCGCCTGCGCCATGCCGCCCAGCTCTTTCCTGCCGTACTCAATATATCTTTTGAGCTTCTCCACGTTCTCCCCGGCATACTCCGGCTCAAAAATCATCCACACCTCGTCGTCAGCCATTTTGAATACCCTGGCGCCTTCAAACTTCGGCAGTCTTTTCGCAAAAGCCAGCATTACCGCCTGCTCCCTGGTTCCCTCATCCGCCTGACTAAGCCCCAGATTCCACCACACGGATACAAGTGCAAAATTTTTTTCTCCATTATAAAGTTTTCTGGCATAAAGCAGCAGCGCATCCTGATTGAACAGACCCGTCAACCGGTCTGTCAGATATTCCGGATTCTCCAGCCTGAAAAAAATGATCAGCACACCCAGCGCGCCGGCATACCCCACAAGCAGAAGTTCATTATTTAAAAACTGCGTCAATGCAGCTGCAAACCACATGCCCATCCAGATTAGGATTACCTGACTCCTTCTGGGATTGCCCAGTCTGCGCTTCCGAATTGTGAAAATAATATTAAAAATCACAAAACTTCCTGTAAAAGCGTAAGTCGCAAGGACCGCCGGCCCCGCCGTGTACACCACCCTTCCCATCTTATAAACAGCGATCGGCAGACAGGCGATCACAATGCTCTCTAAGAGGAAAATGCTGCAGCCAGCCGTCATCACCTCAAAAAATTTCTTCTGCCCTCTGTACACATCCGAACATTCGTAAAGAAATCCCAGCAGGCCTACCAGCACGATAGAAATCAGATAGACTTTACAGATCAAAATTACGACGCCCCTGTGATCCATCAGCAGTCTGACGATCGCCCAGATGGACAGCATATCAAAAAAGACGCAGAGCAGCATCCCCGCCATAAGCACCTGAAAAGCAATCTGTGTACCAAGCCGAAGCGACTCATATTTTCTATAAAATAAAAACATAATTACAAGCAGAATAATACCACATACCTGTGCTTGTATATTCATTCTCCTATTACTCCTTTATCGCTTTGTTCTATCTTTTTTCATATATATATCTCTGTATTGGCGGGTTCATCCGCCGGATACTTCCAGAAAAGGAATCATTTCCTTCACAGAGGAAAAAATCAGGTGAGGTCTGACCTCAGAACAGGCTGCATCCTCTATCGACGCCTCTCCACTCAAAACCAATACGCTCTTCAGCCCATGATTTCTGCCTGCCGCTATATCCGTATACAGGCGGTCACCCACCATGGCAATACGGCTTCTCTCTTCATTGACCCTGGTAGTCAAATACTCTATGATGTCCTCATTCGGTTTGCCGATTACCCGGTCAGGATAGCGAAAAGCCGAAGCATGGATAAACGCGTGAATCGCGCCTGCATCCGGGATAAACCCATCTTCCGTCGGGCAGTTATAGTCCGGATGAGTAGCCAGATAGGGCAGTCCTGCCCGCACAAAATCACAGACCCTGCACATTTTCTGATAGTCGAGAGACGTGTCAAAAGCCGTCACCACCACCTCCGGTTCCTTCTCTTCCAATCGGATCTCCGCCTGCGCAAATTCCTCCCGCAAAAACTCATTCCCCAGAAGGAATACCTTCTTCCCCGGATAATGCCTTTGCAGATACCAGATAGCAGCCTGTCCGGAAGTGACAATTTTTTCCTCTCCCACAGAAAGTCCCATCCTCGCAAGTTTCTCCACATAAACCGCCGCATTCTTAGAAGAGTTATTTGTCACAAATACATACTTTCTCCCTGACGCCTCTATACGTTCTAAAAATGCTTTCGCACCGTCAATCCACTGTTCTCCCAGATAAATCGTCCCATCCATATCCAACGCAAAACACGTCACCTGCGCCAGCAGGTTTTCTCTGTCCTCATTGATGCCCGGAAACTGTCTCTGCATCTCTCCACTCCTCTTCTTCCCGTTTTTCTCCTCCGGCTATTATATCAGAAGCATTCGGAGCAGTCACCCGTTAATATGCATAAATAGAAAGGATTTTTGCCCTGTTCTATTGATTTATGATATAATGATCGCAGAGAAAAACAAGCGACTGCTATGCAGGCATTTGTTTTTCTGCGATCATTAACGAGAAAGCGTTTGACGAAGTCAAACATGGAGTGCGTAAGCACGGGCTTTCGAGTGTTAAGGATATAATAGCCGCAAGGGAAAAGGAAGCGGCAGCGAAGCTGACATTTACTTTTTCAGAAGAATCAAAGATTCTTCGTGGCATATAACGGGCAAATACAAAGTGCGAAAGGAGCCATGCCAATGAAAGAACAACTCTACACCATCCCTTTAAACGACGCCATGAATGCGCAGGATGAATGTCCCTTCTGCTTTATCGAGCGCAATGTGGAGCAGGATCTCCTTGATTTTGTGCTTGGCTCCGGCTCTTCCTATATGGAAAGTGATGTGCGGGAACAGACGGACAAAGCCGGATTTTGCAGAATGCATTTCAAAAAAATGTTTGACTACGGTAATACTCTGGGAAATGCCTGGATCCTGAAAACCCATTACCAGCGGATGAATCAGGAGCTTCATGAGAAAATCAGGACTTTCACGCCCGGAAAGACCTCCCTGAAGGATAAGTTGAAAAAGCAGGCCGGACGCACCAATGCCATCGGCATCTGGGTCGCAGAAAAGGAAGCGTCCTGCTATATCTGCAAACGCTATGCGGATACCTACGAGCGCTACCTCGACACCTTTTTTGTTATGTATAAAAAAGACCCAGAATTCCGGCAGAAGGTAAAAGAGAGCAAGGGTTTCTGTCTCCACCACTTCGGTGACCTCTGCGAAGCCGCAGACAGCCGCTTAAGCGATAAGGAAAAAGCAGGCTTCTACGATACGGTTTTCCCGCTGATGGAGCAGAACATGGCACGACTGTCCGAAGATGTCTCCTGGCTCGTGGAAAAATTTGACTACCGCAACAAAGACGCCGACTGGAAAAATTCCAGAGATGCGATCCAGCGCGGCATGCAGAAATTAAAAGGCGGCTATCCCGCCGACCCGCCGTATCAGGCGAACAAATAAAAAAGCGGCCTGCAAGGGTCGCCTTTCTATATTATTAATA
>CAMQTN010000040.1 GCA_947037115.1 uncultured Lachnospiraceae bacterium | reverse complement strand
ATCAGTGGAGCGGAACTACGTTCCGCTCCAGATCCGCTGACGCGAAATAATCAGCGTATTTGTATGCAAAATCTGGCTGGAACTATTCCGCCACAGAAACCTACATACTTCTTTGCTTATA
This sequence comes from uncultured Lachnospiraceae bacterium, assembly GCA_947037115.1. Lineage (GTDB taxonomy): Bacteria > Bacillota > Clostridia > Lachnospirales > Lachnospiraceae > UBA3282. Next base: position 29,589 of record CAMQTN010000040.1, on the reverse strand, counting down.
TCGCAAAAATCTGTAGACATATTTGCTTTGGATTGTTAGATTGGAAAAATGCGCTAAAGCGCAATGCGGAAATCGTTGAATTAACCAGCGAAATGCAATCATGTATTCCAGACTCATTAACCGACATAGACCGCGAATTAGAAAGTAAAGAAATAGGACGCTTGCTGAATATTTTTCTTTCTGGTTTAGCACAGGAAAAACGTTTGATATTTATGCGGCGATATTGGTACACGGACTCTATTCATAGCATCTCTCAAAGATATGGCATAAGCGAAAGCAAGGTAAAAACCACCCTTTTTCGTACAAGAAATGAATTAGAAATCTTTTTAAGAAAGGAGGGTATCACATTATGGACGGTAAAGACTTAATATATGGAATGGGCTTTGTTGATGAAAAGTTTGTGGAAGAAGCGGAATATGCCACACAGATAAGACGAACTTCTTTTCCGTGGAAATATTATTTTGCAGCAGTGTGTTTTGTCTGCGTTATTTCAGTGGCAATGCTGATTCCAAACATATTTGACACACCTGTTGCCCCACCCGATTATGAAATAACTTTACCATATCAAACAGACCCGGCACCATATTACCCGGAGATACACCAGGTTAATATGAGCCAAGTGCGTGTGAATGATGTGCAAAGTGTTTCAGAGGGAAGTTTTCTGTATGACCCGGAAGTACATGAAATTATTACATGGACTATGGACGAAATTACTGCATATTATGGGCGAAATCCTATCCCTGCATATATTCCGAATACATTGACAGCTTCCCCTTACAATGAAAGTGCAGCCGTCCTTGTTGATAAGTCCGGCGTTGCAGTGAGTGACCTTATCTATTTTGATTTTTACCATGCATATGACAATAATGGAAATCCACTTTTAGATACGGAAAATGGAGCAAAAATCGGATTTTCAGTTGCTATTTCAAAAATTGGAATGACAGGTGATTGTGTCTATGTTGATACAAATAATCTTGAAACGACCTATATTGGTGATACCGCCGTTATTTTAGGCAGTATGAGTACTCCATATAAACGGTATACAGCCAAGTTCCAGTATGGGGGCACCCACTATTTGATAATCGCCGATCAAATGCAGTTGGAAGAAGTCGTAAAAGTGGTGGCATCTATCATTTATGAAAGTGACAATATATCAATTCTTAATTAACTTATGGAGGACGAAAAATGAAAAAATTGATTGTACTTTGTGGTGTAGCTATTATGTTTATGTCAGCGTTTATCGTTTGCGCTGATTATATCAGAAAGAGTGATGATGATTCTCAAATACCTGTTTCCGTGCAAAGTTATGATATTGGCGAGCCGATTGAGAGTACATCAGAAATAATCCTGTTTCTGAGCAAAGTTATAGTGTAGGAGAGCCGGGTATTGAAAAGTGTTATGATAATCCCAACAATCCTGTTGCAACACAGAATTATAGTGTGGGTGAACCAAATAATGAGTAAATGTATCACCATCCTACAGGGCAGGAACACACTGGTGAAAGAGGATTGCGAGATGCAGTATGTATAACGTTGGAATTTGTGATGATGGAGATAATATTTGTATATCCATTGAAAATACGGCGATAAGGCGTTGTTTCAGAAGCCGGTATTTACAAAACTTGCGGGAAAATATGGTAAGTCCAACGCACAGATCATTCTGCGGTGGCATGTGCAGGCGGGAAATGTTGTCATTCCGGGCTCCAAGAATCCCACTGCCAGCTGAACTGGCCGAGGCGGGCATTCAGGCTCTTGCCGATTTTGTGAAGGAGATGGGACTGCCTTCTACGTTTACGGAGATGGGACTTACCGATAAGAGCGTGCTTAAGAAGGTTGCCGACACCTGCAATCTGACGGCGGGATGTTGCAGGAAGCTCTCCAGAGAGGAAGTGCTCGGGATTCTGGAGGAGTGCTGGTAAGCGAGATCGGAACATAAGGGATCAGGGCGGACATGGAAAGAGTCTGCCCTTTCTTTTTTTGTGCCGTGCCGAAGTATGCGGGGCTGCAACATAACAGAGAGAAAATTTCTTATTGTTATTGACGGATAGAGAGAATAGTGCTATTTTACAATTCGGAACTGTCGTATGCAGACCGGCATTATGATCTTGCAGACGGCTGTCTGTTTGGAAAAATGGGACAGACAGATTCAGACATACGAGTGAAACAGGAGATGATACAGATGCATGGTTACAAATTTTTATTAGATCTGGCAATTATTTTATTGTGCACCAAATTACTGGGTGTTGCGACGAAAAAGGTACAGATGCCGCAGGTGGTTGGCGCACTGGCCGCAGGACTTCTGCTGGGGCCGGCGATGTTTGGCGTCCTGTCAGAAACAGATTTTTTAGCGACAGTGGCAGAACTGGGTGTGATTGTCCTGATGTTCAGCGCCGGGCTGGAAACGGATATTAAGGAGTTAAAAAAGAGCGGGAAGGCCGCTGTGGTGATAGCTTTCTGTGGTGTTTTACTGCCGATTGCAGGAGGCTTTCTGGCGGCCTGGTTTTTTAATAAGCCGGGAATGATAGAGTCAGATGCGTCGTGCAGTGTTATGCTGCAGAACATATTTATGGGAGTGGTATTGACTGCCACTTCCGTCAGCATTACGGTAGAAACACTGAAAGAACTTGGCAAATTAAAGACGCGTACAGGCAATGCGATTCTTGGGGCGGCAATCATTGATGACATTCTTGGAATCGTTGCACTGACAGTCATTACAAGTATGGCGGATCCTTCGGTTCATATCGCAGTAGTTCTGGGAAAGGTGGCGGCGTTTTTTGTGTTTGCCATTGTGGTCGGCTACCTGTTTTACAGAGGCTATAAATATTGGATGTCGCAGGCCGACAGAATGCGTCACAGGCATGTGATTATTGCGTTTGTGTTCTGTCTGCTCATGGCGTATGTGGCAGAACATCTGTTTGGTGTGGCAGATATTACAGGAGCGTACATAGCCGGGCTGATTATTTCCAATACGGAAAGGTCAGAATATCTACAGGAAAAGTATGATATCTTGTCGTATCTTCTGTTGTCTCCTGTTTTCTTTGCGAATATAGGGATTTCCGTTGAACTTCCGAAAATGACGCCGACGATTATTCTGTTTACACTGATATTCGTGATCGTGGCAGTTCTGACAAAGATTGTCGGGTGTGGTCTTGGCGCAAAAATGTGCGGGTATCAACCACACCAGTGTAAGCGGATTGGAATCGGGATGGTCTCCAGGGGCGAGGTTGCCCTCATAGTGGCAAGTAAGGGGGCTGCGGTGGGACTGCTGGGAAGCTCCTTTATGGGACCGGTAGTGGTCATGGTGGTGATTACAACAATCATTACGCCTGTTCTGCTTAAAGTTGTCTACAGGAGAGGAACGATTGCCGCTGTTGAAGTAAGTGAAGATATTACGGAATATCACGAAAAAATTACAGATATACGACAGAAAATCAGTCATGAGGATATGGATTGATACCAGTTACGCTGTAATGAACGGGGATTGCTATCCCTTTGAAAGAAATAAGAAGTGTGAGATGGTTGACAGGAATAAAATGAAAATTTTATAATAGGGATGATATCTGTGGAAACAGAAAGATATTTTGAGAGCGATATCTTATACTTCATTCATTTATGCAGGGGGAAAATGAAATGAAAAGCATTCGGACCAAAATCACTTTATGTCTCATTTTAACTGTTTTAATCAGCCTGGTTGCATCAGGGACTTCCGGTATCATGCTCAATTATAACAGCGCTATGTCAACGGTAGAGCAGATGATGACCGAGACGGCCGTTTTAGCAGCGGGCCGTGCACAGCAGGAATTGCAGGCTTATGAGAATGCCGTCATGGAAATCGGATGTATTCCGGAGCTGGCAGATCCTAATGTGCCGCTGGAGGAAAAACGGATCATTATGGATGACCGTGTTGCCATGCACGGCTTTCAGAGAGGAAATATCATCGCTGCAAACGGTATCAGCATTTTTGACGGAAATGACTATTCTGACCGCGAGTATGTCCGGCAGGCCATGCAGGGGAATATTTATGTGTCGGAGCCGCTGGTCAGCAAGATTACGGGGGAACTGTCCATTATGGTTGCGGCGCCTCTTTATGTCGAGGAAACGTATGGGAAATCCATTGTCGGCGTCGTATATTTTGTTCCGCAGGAGACATTTTTAAATGATATTGTGTCTGCGATTCAGATCGGTGAAAACAGCAGGGCATACATGATCAATAAAACCGGTGATACGATTGCCGATATTACGCTTGACACGATCACTGTCCAGAATATAGAAACGGAGGCACAGGGCGACCCGTCCCTGGCGGAGCTTGCGGCAATCCATACACAGATGCGTCAGGGGAAAACCGGGTTCGGAAGTTATACGAGCGGGGAAAATAAAATGTTTGCGGCTTATGCGCCTGTGGAGGGTACGGACGGATGGAGTATTGCGGTGACTGCGCCGCAGCTGAATTATCTGGCTTCTACGCGGGACGCTATGGTGATCAATATTGCAGTGATTATCATTGCCATGCTGGCTTCCATCGTTGTAGCGCTGATACTGGCGACTAGGATCAGCAGTCCGATGAAGGCATGTGCGAACCGTATGAAACTCCTTGTGGAAGGTGATCTGGAGACGCCGATGCCACAATTCAAAAGCAGGGATGAGACAGGTATGCTTGCCCGCTCTACTGCGTCCCTGGTGGAGGGGCTTCGGGTCGTGATCAGTGATATCGGATATCTGTTAAATGAAATGGCCAATCAGAATCTGGACGTACATACCACGCATGAGGAGGTATATGTTGGCAGCTTCCAGAGTATTCTGGTTTCCATGCGGAATATGAAGACGGAGCTGTGCGGCGCCATGCGTCAGGTTAACCACTCTGCCGGGGAGGTTTCTGATGCCAGCAGCCAGCTCTCCTCCAGCGCACAGATGCTCAGTCAGGGAACTACGGAACAGGCAAGTTCTGTAGAGGAGCTTGCAGAGCGGATCGGTGTCATTTCCGAACAGGTGAGAAATACGGCAAAGGGAGCGGTGGAAGTGCGCAGCCAGACCCATCAGACGGGGGAGGAAGTTCTTCTTTGCAACCAGAAGATGCAGAGTCTTGTTGAGGCCATGCAGCGGATTCAGGAAAGTTCCGATGAGATTGAGAAGATTCTCAAGACAATAGACGACATTGCATTCCAGACAAACATACTGGCTCTGAACGCGGCTGTTGAGGCGGCGAGAGCCGGCGCCGCTGGCAAAGGATTTGCCGTTGTTGCCGAGGAGGTCCGCAATCTGGCAGGGAAATCTGCCGTGGCGGCAAAGAACACCTCTGAACTCATAGTAAATTCTACGGATGCGGTACATATTGGCATGGGAATTGCCCAGAATACAGCCGATGTTCTGCTTGGCGTGGTAAACAGCATACAGACTGTGGCTGAAGCGATTGATGAGATTGCTGCGGTGGCTGAAGAGCAGTCGGATGCGGTTGGACAGATTTCGGAGGGAATCAGTCAGATATCGGTCGTTGTACAGACAAACAGCGCCACTGCCGAGGAGGGCGCTGCCGCAAGCGAGGAGCTTTCCGCAGAAGCGGCTTCCTTAAAAGAGCTGGTGGGTCAGTTTACGCTTGCGTCAGAATAAACCTACAGGAAACAGACATAAAAATTGAGAAAGTATCCTCTTTTTGATAAGGGGATATTTTTTTGCCCAAAATGGTGAAAAAAAGCTCTTGACCGTACTGTTACTGTATGGTTTATGGTGGTAACAGAGAAAACAAATCATGAAGGAGAAGTAAGATGAGAAAAACAAAATTTTTATGGATTGTAATTTCTGTGGCTGCTGTAGTTGTGATATTTTGGGGATTTTTTGGGAAGAGGATCAAAGTGCTGTCTGTCTCCCTGAACAGTTTTAAGGATGAGAATCTGGCACATACGTTCCAGCACACCCCGGAAATACAGCCTACGAAAAAGGTAAGTAAGGGGGAGAAGACTTTTCAGTTTCAAAAGGAAGAGAATGTTTCGTTGGCGGGTGAATTTACGTTTGAGAGTACCAGTTATCCGTTGAAAGAATTTATGGAGAAAACCAAAACTTCCGGGTTTCTGGTCATTCAGGATGATGTCATTAAATATGAGGAATATTTTTTCGGAGGCGATGAAAATACGTTGTTTTCCTCCAATTCGATGGGTAAATCTTTTGTGTCCGCGCTGATGGGGATTGCCGTATCCGAAGGATATGTGGATAGTGTGGAAGATCCGCTTGGGAAATATATTCCGGAGTTTGTGGGGACGGAGCTGGAGAACATACCAATCCGGGCATGTCTGCAAATGGCGTCAGGAATTGCTTTTGACGAAGATACGGATATGAGCGGTTTTTCCATGCGGACCCTGATGGGCAGTCCGGCCATGAAGGTGATTGCCGGGTATGGCATACTGGAAGAGCCATACACATATCGGAGGTACTTAAGCATTAACACAGAAATTTTAGGGGAGGTAATCACCAATGCTGTCGGATGCGGCCTTGCCGAATATATGGAGGAGAAACTTTGGAAGAAGTTGGATGCCGGACATGATGCATACTGGACGCTGAGCAGTGGTAAAGAGCTCGCTATGGGAGGCTTGAGCGTATCGCTCAGGGATTACGCCCGCTTTGCAAGACTGTATCTCAATGAGGGAAATTATAACGGGGAACAGATACTGGACAGGGAGTGGGTACGGGACAGTCTGGACGCCAGCGCGCCGTATTCCAGGCCGGGGGCGAATCAGGATGAATACAATGCGATCGGTTACGGATACCAGTGGTGGATACCGGAGGGAGAGGAAGGGGAATTTATGGCCATAGGTGTTTATGGGCAGTGGATCTATGTGAATCCGGCAAAACGGGTGATCATTGTAAAGACCAGTGCGGATCCGGACTTTATGGAAGAGGGCTACGAGCTGAAGCATGTGGAATTTTTCCGGGCAGTTGCGGACGGGCTTTGACCGAATAGTAACTGACAGGCTTTTAGTCAGAGGAGGGGGATTTCAATCCTTATGATATAATCCTCTACACGGTCGATAACTGTTTCGTTTATTCCTTTTTCATAGGAATAACCGGAGAGTGTCAAACCCTGCCTGCGGGCGTAGCTGAGGATTTCCTGATACCGCAGGGGGAGTTTGTCCCAGCCGCCTCTGTGGAAAGCTCTCAGATATGTTCCCTTTGGCTGTATATGCAGACCTCTTTTTTGTTCCAGCTGCGGGATTTCGATGAACAGTTTTGTGTAGTCGTCGAAATTGCCCTTAAGCAGGCTGGCGACGGAGATCATGGAACCGTAAGACGCATCATGGAGACGGCCAAGCTGGTATCTGGCCGTTTCTGCAGTGATCAGTTCCACTTCCTTTTCAAAAGTGACATCCCGGTCTATGTCTACCGTTACCAGACAGCGTTCTTCCTTTTCTATGATGCAGATCTCTGATAAGTCCATGGTCAGAAGGGCAGCCATATTCTGTTGGTGGTTGAACACAGTCTTTCTGACCGCCTGTAGATGCATGAGCTGTAAGTCCAGTTCTGCTATTTTTTCATCCAGCAGGTGTTTCAGGTTTTCAGCGGAGCGGTTATTCATGAAGTCCTGGATTTCTGCAATGGACACGTCCAGCTCCCGCAGCAGGAGGATGGTTTCCAATATGGGGCTTTGATGGTAATTATAACAGCGGTATCCGTTTTCAGGGTTGATTACGGCAGGTTTAAACAGGCCGATTTCATCATACCACATCAATGTTTTTTTATTGATACCGTGGAGTGCGGCGAATTGCCCGATGGTAAGTAATTTGCTTTGTCCATCCATATTTTCCCTCAATTTACACATGAAATTTATTCCCGCGGGCAACGAGCCAGAGCCATGCCTGCATGGCCTTGGCGACTGCCGCGAGGGTGTAATACCCCGTAGCTTGCTGCGGGGTGTTTCACTTGTAACGGTTATAGACTGTACTGTAGCTGTAAAGTTGATGATACTACATGCAGGGGATAAATACAAGACAGGACTTTTGCAGCGCCCCGGTTCCGGAAGGGTAGAAAGAGGGATAGGCAGTAACGGGAATGACAGGGATCAGAATATACTCTCCTCCAGGTAAGTACCGCACTTGAACGTGCGTACTTGCAATCTGTCCGATTCATGTTAATATCATATTATGAAATGGATGGCCGGCCGGAAAATGGACAGAAAAAGCAAAGGAGAGGTATCTTATGAGTAAAAAAATTGTTGTGATTACAGGAAGCCCGAGAAAAAACGGAAACAGTTTTGCCATGACAGACGCTTTTATCAAGGCGGCAGAGGACAAAGGATACACAGTAATACGCTTTGATGCGGCTATGAAGAATGTGGGAGGCTGTCATGCCTGCGAAACCTGCTATAAAAGCGGAAAGGCATGTTCCTTTGACGATGACTTCAACGTAATCGCGCCTGATATTCTGGAAGCAGACGGTGTCGTTTTCACCATGCCTGTCTACTGGTACTCTATACCTGCACAGGTGAAAGGCGTGATAGATAAGCTGTTTTCATTCTGTGTTGCGGGCAAGGATGTGGCAGGGAAGGAATGCGCATTGATTACCTGCTGTGAGGAAGATGATATGTCTGTTATGGACGGCGTCCGTATTCCAATGGAGCGCTCAGCCGCACTGCTGAAATGGAAAATGGTGGGAGAGGTGCTTGTTCCGGGCGTCCTGAATGCAGGCGATATCGAAAAAACGGATGGATGTCAACAGGCCGCGGCACTGGCGGACAAATTTTAGGATACTGTGATGAGGGAAGCCGCAGGAAAAACCATTAATGATGATGAAGGAGAATAAGCATGTCGATCGTAGCTGATGCAAAGAATGGCCTCTTTACTTTACACACAAAAAATACAACCTACCAGATGAAGGCGGACAGTCTCGGAACCTTACTTCATGTATACTATGGGGAACGGACGGACGACAGCGATAAATCTTATGTGATTTGTATGAAAGACAGAGGTTTTTCCGGCAATCCATATGAGGTTGGAAAGAAAAGTAAAGAGTATTCGCTGGATACCCTTCCGCAGGAGTACAGCTGCTATGGAACGGGAGACTATCGGATCAGTGCATTGAAGGTGCAAAATATGGATGGCAGTCTTGCGGCAGCCCTTCGTTTTAAAGAGTATCAGGTTATCAGGGGGAAGTATACCATACAGGGACTTCCCGCAGTGTATTCTGAGAAAGAGAAGGCAGACACACTGGAAGTCATTTTGGAAGATCCGGCGTCAAAAGTGGAGGTGCATCTTCTGTATGGCGTGCTGGAAGAAAATGATATCATTACCCGTGCCGTGAAAATCGTCAACAGGGGGAGTGACAGGATCGTATTGCAAAAAGCGGCCAGTTTGAATCTGGACTTTATAAACGGCGAGTATGAATGGATTACGTTCTATGGCAGGCATGTCATGGAACGTAATCTGCAGAGGGAAGAACTGGGCCATGGTATTCATGCCATAGGCAGCGTGCGCGGTACTTCCAGCCACCAGTATAATCCCTTTGCCATCGTCTGCGAAAAGAATACGGATGAAGAAAAGGGAAAGTGTTATGGATTCTCCTTCCTTTACAGCGGAGAATTTCAGATGGAAGCAGAAAAAGACCAGATAGATCAGACCCGTTTGATCTGTGGCATTCATCCTGACAATTTTGCATGGAATCTACAGCCGGGGGAGGCGTTTGATACACCGGAAGTCATGATGACTTACAGCGGCGCGGGTATTGGCATGATCAGCCGGAATCTGCACAGGACGATACGGAAACATATCTGCCGCGGGGAATGGAGGGACAAACGCCGTCCTGTCCTGATCAATAACTGGGAGGCTACTTATTTTGACTTTTCCGGGGAGCAGCTGGCTAAGATGGCAAAGAAGGCGGCAGGGCTTGGGCTGGAACTCTTTGTGCTTGATGATGGCTGGTTTGGAAAGCGCGACGATGATAATTCCGGCCTTGGTGACTGGTTCCCCAACGAAAAGAAGCTCGGATGCACGCTGAAAGAGCTGGCGGATCAGATTACAGAATGCGGCATGCAGTTTGGACTTTGGTTTGAGCCGGAGGCTGTTTCGGAGGACAGTGATTTGTACCGAACCCACCCTGAATGGGCGGTCGTGATACCGGGGAGGAGGCCGGATCTGAGCAGAAACCAGCTGATACTAGATTTTTCCAGAGCGGATGTGCAGGATTATATGATAGAGCGGATGTCCGCCATTTTTGAGGAAACGCCGATTACCTATGTGAAATGGGATTTCAACAGAAGCATCTGTGACAAATACAGTATGGCGCTGGATGCGCAGAGTCAGGGGGAATTTTCCCATCGGTACGTGCTGGGGCTTTACCGTGTATTGGAGTCGCTGACTGCGAAGTTTCCCCATATCCTGTTTGAGGGATGCAGTGGCGGCGGCGGTCGTTTTGATGCAGGCATGTTGTACTATACGCCTCAAATATGGTGCAGTGATAATTCGGATGCCATAGCGAGACTTTCGATCCAATATGGCACTTCTTTCGGCTATCCGGTATCTGCCATGGGAGCGCATGTCTCGGCAGTACCCAATCACCAGACCGGACGCACCACCCCGTTTGCCACCAGAAGCTGTGTGGCTATGGCGGGAACTTTTGGCTATGAACTGGATATTACGAAATTATCGGAAGAAGAAGGAGAGAAGATCCGACAACAGATCAGCAGATTTAAGAAGCACTATGATTTGATCCAGTATGGGGAATATTATCGGTTACAGGCTCCTTCTGACAGACAGTGTACCGTTTGGGAAATGGCGGATCCGGAGGGAAAGGAGGCGCTGGTGAGTGCAGTCTTTCATCATGTGGAAGGCAATACGGCGCCAGTCATTGTAAGGGTGCAGGGCCTGCGTGAGAAGGCCTGTTATCAGATGCATCTGTATATGGAGGATTTGCCGGAGGAGGCAGGGAAATCCTTTTTGACACATTTACCTTACGGTTACAAGGAAGGAGAGAGGATTACCGGGGCGGCACTGCGGCAGTGCGGGCTGGTAATCCCCGGAGCAATGCAGGAGTTTCAGGCATGGCAGATACACATTGCTGAAGTGGAATAAAGGTTCACGAAGCCTTTGGGAAATAGTTCCGGCAGGTAACGATAAACAACACTATGGCCAGTGTGGTGGACAGGTAGTCCGTAATGGGCTGTGCGGCGGCCAGCATCGTTGCGGAGTCAAAGATTCTCCGGAACAGAAACAGTACCGGCAGATAGATAATTCCCTGACGGCTGATGGAGAGAATCAAAGCCGGCAGCGCCGCGCCTGTGGACTGAATGGCGTTGATGAATACAAACAGTAATCCCATCACAGGCCCGGAGTAAATATAAATGCGGGCAAACGATATGCCGTATGCAAAGGCATCCGAATCTTCCAGAAACGCATGTACCAGCGGACTGGCCCCACAGTAACAGATGACAGTCATCACCGCGCTTAATCCAAAAGCGAGAATCAGGGAAAATTTCAGGACTGCCATATAGCGCTTCCGGTTTCCAGCGCCGAAACAGTAGCCAAGGAGCGGCTGGATACCGGTACCGAGCCCGATCAGGAGCATAACCACAATCATGTTGACTTTCATTGCCACGCCAAGCCCGGCAACAGCCATATCGCCATAGTGGAACATGATATTGTTGACAATGATGTTTGAAAGGCTCATTAAAATGCTGTTTAATGACGCCGGAACGCCGATGGCAAGGACGCCGGCGGCAATGCCGGTTCCGGCTTTATAGTATTTGGGGTGGATGGACAGCGCTGCATTTTTGGAAAGCAGGTGCCAGATGTAGAAAACAGCCGCAAAGATGTTACCAAGGACGGTCGCGACGGCAGCCCCGGCAACGTCCCAGCCAAACCCAAGGATCATGACAGGATCCAGCACAATATTGATCAGGTTTCCGATCAGCATGCCCATCATGGCAATATTTGCTTTCCCTTCGGCACGGATGATGTTACTGAAACTGTTGCCAAGGATCAAAAACGGAATGGCGGTGGAAACAATACGCAGATATTGGGAGGCGTAGCCCACGGTGTCATCGCTTGCGCCGATAGCCCGGCTTACCGGTTCAGCGAAGATGAAGATTATGATCATGGAAATGATGCCGATACCAAGCCCGGTCCAGAAGCAGAAGGCGGAAGTGTTTTTTGCCCTTTCTGTATTGCCTTCACCGAGAAGCCTTGATATCAGGGAGGTACCGCCGATACCAAAGAGCATTCCAATGGCCATAAATAAAAGGAATGCGGGTGTGGCCACGGAAATGGCGGCGACCATGTAAGCATTTTTGGTCTGGCCGATGAAGAAAGTGTCGGCCAGATTGTAGATCAGTACCATGATCATACTGATGACAGAGGGTACGACATTGCTGATAACTGCTTTCGGAACCGGTGCGTCCCGAAATATTTCTGTTGTTTTGTCCTGCATCATGAATCCTTCCTTTCCTGCTGTTTTATTTTACAAGTTTTTGAATGCGTCGGATTTCAGGTTTTTGTAAATCTGACTGAGCATTTTTTCTAAAAGCTGCTGGTCGTCTTCTGATAAGCCGGCAAACATAATCTCATCCAGCAAAGGGCTTTCCTTTTTCAGTTCACAGGTAAACTGTTTACCAAGCATTTTACCGTTGTCTGTCAGTACAATGGGTCTGGAGCGGGCGCCCTGAGCTGTTCTTTTGCAGATAAAGCCTTTTTTCTCCAAAATTTTTAATACATGGATGACGCTGGTATGCCTGACGTCGAAATATGCGGCTATATCGGAGAGCGTGCATTCCCTGCCGGCTCCCTGTGAGAGATACAGAAGAACGTCCAGCTGTGTGCTGGTCAATCCGTATTTTTTATACTTCTGGTTAAAACCGGCTTCCAGCTGGTTATGGATTTTTTTAAAATAGCATTTTAGTCCATCATTCATTATTAATCGCTCCGACCTATATGTAGCATGCTACATATAATATACCGAACCGGGGGAGCTGTCAATACAAAAAATACTTCCCAAAAAATTTTTTTATGTTACAACAGTCCACTTTGGCTGCGGCCTTTGTGATAAGAGATATCATAAAAATTCTACTTATCAAACAGGAAAAATATGCCGATATATATAAAAAGCTGTCCGAAGAATAAGGATCGTTTTCACAATCGGCAGATTTGAAACACGAAAGGAGATTGGAGACATGATTGGCTGTCTGCAAAATTTAAAAATCAGAGTAAAACTTTATATCCTCATAGGAGTCGCTTTGTTTGGCATGTTTATGATCGGAGGCATGTCATTCTATCTTATGGGTGAGATGAACGAAATGACAAGTGACATTACAACAAGCTGGTTGCCCAGTATTGATACGGCAAGGGAATTGAATACTGCCATTGCCAACATCCGTATGAATGAATTACAGTTTCTTACTGCAGATTCCGAAGATGTGGCAGAAACCAGCCTTCAGTACCTCCATTCGGAAATGGACAATATGGATAGCCTCTTAGCTGCATATGGGGAATTAATTGACGAAGAGGAAAGAAATTTCTATGAAAATGCATTGAATTACTGGACGCAGTACAAGGAGCTGGATGAAGAAATAATTGCATTGACCGAACAGGACCGCGCGGAAGACGCCCGGGCGATTCTGGACGGAGAGTGTGAAGTGATTTTTCAAAATTTGAACAGTATCTTTGAGGAGATTATCACCTACAATACAGAAGGCAGTGACGAGGCGACAGAAGAAAGTTCTATCCTTTACGAAACAGCAACCAGCCTTATGACGGCAGTTATCATTGCCATACTTATTATGGGAGTCATCTTCTCATTTGTGATCGTACGCCTGATCAGGAACCCTATTTCAGAAATTGAAAATGCCGCTATCAAAATGGCGGAGGGCGATCTGGATGCCAGGATTTCTTATACCGCTAAGGATGAGCTGGGTGTTCTCGCTGCGCAGGTTCGCAGATTGATTCAAAAGCTCCAGGTTATTATGGATGATGAGGATAAATTCCTTGCGAAAATGGCCGAAGGAGATTTTACGGTGGATTCTGTCTGTGAAGACGAATATACGGGCGGTTTCCATCCACTGCTTGTTTCTTTCCGGGACATTGCGGAAAAGCTCAATGACACGATGATGCAGATCAGCCAAAGTTCTTCCAGAGTTGCCATTGAAGCGGAACAGGTGTCCAATGGCGCCCAGGCTCTTGCGCAGGGAGCAACCGAACAGGCCGGTTCCGTGCAGGAACTCGCGGCCACCATCAACGAAATTTCCAACAAGGTGAAGCAGAATGCGGAAAATGCACGGCAGGCCAATGAAACGGCGGGCAGTGTCAGCGCGAAAATGAATGCGAGCAACGAAAAAATGCAGCAGATGATGCAGGCAATGGAGGATATCAGCGACTGTTCCAGTGAAATCGGCAAGATTATTAAGACGATTGAGGATATTGCTTTTCAGACAAACATTCTTGCTCTTAACGCCGCCGTAGAGGCCGCCCGCGCAGGTACGGCGGGAAAAGGGTTTGCCGTAGTAGCCGAGGAGGTCCGCAGTCTGGCAAGCAAAAGCGCAGAGGCGTCAAAAAATACCGCTGTTTTGATTGAAAATTCGCTGAGGGCAGTAAAGAATGGAACGCAGATTGCTGGTGAGACAGCGCAGTCTCTGCATCAGGCCGTAAATGATGTAAATGAAATGACAGATATTATCGGACAGATCTCAGAGGCCAGCAGCACGCAGGCTGCTTCCATCTCTCAGGTTATGACGGGAATTGACCAGATTTCCAGTGTTGTACAGACCAACGCGGCAACTGCGGAAGAAAGCGCGGCGGCAAGCGAAGAGCTGTCTACCCAGTCACAGCTTATGAAGAGTCTTGTAAGCAGGTTTAAACTGAAGGAGAGTTCTTTAACACAACATTATGAAATATAGAATATTGATTATCGAAGATGATGTTGTGATACAGACCCAGTTAAGAAATCTGTTAGCGGGTAATGGATATGAAACGGAGGCAATAAATGATTTTCCTGTTTCTATGGAGCAATTGAAATCTTTCCAGCCGCACTTAATCCTTCTGGACATAAAACTGCCAGGAAGCGACGGGTTTTCGGTATGTTCGCAGATCCGTACTTTTTCTGATGTGCCGATTATCTTTGTCACAAGCTGCAATACAGATATGGATGAGCTGAACAGTATCATGCTGGGAGGGGATGCCTTTGTCACAAAACCATATAACACAGCGATTCTTCTGGCAAAAACAGCATCTTTATTAAAAAGGGCATATTCGGTGAATGGGCAGGAGACATTGTCCTGTCATGGGATTACCCTGCATTTGGAAAGCGGCAAAATAGAGTATGCAGACAGGCAGACAGATTTAACCAAAACCGAATTGAAAACATTGTACTATCTGTTCAAACATGCCGGGACAATCTGTACACGCGCCGATATCGTGGAGTATTTATGGGATAATCGGCTTTATGTGGACGATAACACCTTAAGTGTCAATATCAATCGGATCCGCGATAAGCTCTCTGCCATTGGAGTGAATGATTTTATTAAAACAAAGCATCGGCAGGGATACATTATATGAACGGAAAACTCTATTGGAAACAAAAATTGCCAGTCATGTTCCTCAATGTTCTCTGTATGGTCGGACTGGCTGTTTTCCTGTGGGTGACAGGGAACAGCATTGATGGTATTTTTCTCATTCTGCTTATCTGGATTGCTGTTTTGACAGCCCGTCTTGTGGCGGCCTATTACAGCCGGAGGGAGCAGATGAAAAATTTGCTGAAGCTTGCAGAGCAGTTAGAAGAACGCTATCTGCTTTCCGAGGTCATGGAAAAGCCGGTACGTGCTGATGATCTGGTATACTACCGGCTTCTGAAACTGGCAGGGAAATCCATGCTGGAACAGGTAAACGAAGTCAGAAGGGAACGGACGCAGTACAAAGAATACGTGGAACAATGGGTACATGAAATCAAGACGCCGATTACCGCAATGAAACTGCTTTGTGAAAACAATCATTCGCAAGTGACAGCGGAATTATTGGTTCAGCTTGAAAAAGTAAACCGTTATACGGAACAGGCGCTCTATTATGCCCGCAGTGAACATACGGAGAAAGATTATTCTGTACGGGAAATCCGTCTGTTTGACGTGGTTCACCAGTCAATCGCAGAAAATAAATATCTGCTGTTGCAAAATGGCGTTGGAATTAACCTGCGGGAAACTGACGATACCGTTTACTCTGATGAAAAGTGGTTATGTTTTATTTTGAACCAGCTTATTGTCAATTCTGTCAAGTACCGGACAAAGCAGCCGGTACTGAAATTTTATACTGAGCATCAGGGCAGCCAGATTATCCTGTGTGTGCAGGATAACGGGATCGGAATTGACGCCGGTGACCTGCAGCGTATTTTTGAAAAAGGTTTTACCGGGAAAAACGGTAGAGAAGCGCTGCAAAATTCCACTGGAATTGGTCTGTATCTGTGTAAACGCCTGTGTGATAAGTTAGGAATTGGGATTTGTGCAGACTCTGAAGGCAGCGGCACAAGCCTCCGGCTTATCTTTCATATCAACGACTTCATTCAGCAAGTGCAGGACTAGAACCTGCACTTCTTACATTTTTGTTAGAACTTTGTAAGAAAACCTGATACAAACAGCATCCGGTTTCCTATACAATAAGGGAGAGGTGAACGATTATGAAAGAAATTTTAAGGCTGGAACATATTCAGAAATTTTACGGAAATCAGGGAAATCTTACAAAAGCGATCAGCGACATCAGTTTTTCGGTTAATAGCGGGGAATTTGTCGGCATTATGGGAGCTTCCGGCTCCGGCAAGACTACGCTGCTCAACTGTATTTCCACGATCGACACTGTCAGTGCAGGACATATTTATCTGGACGGAGTTGATGTGACAGAAATAAAGGAGAGCGGATTAGCCAGGTTCCGAAGGGAGAATCTTGGGTTTGTTTTTCAGGATTTTAACCTGCTGGACACACTGACGATTTCAGAAAACATTGCGCTTGCCCTTACAATCAACAAAGTACCCGGGCCGCAGATAGCGTGTAAAGTACAGGAGATGGCGCAAAGTCTTAACATTACGGATATTTTAAATAAGTACCCCTATCAGGTGTCGGGAGGACAGAAACAGCGCTGCGCCTGTGCCAGAGCTATCATCAATCAGCCTAAACTGATTCTGGCGGATGAACCGACAGGAGCCCTGGACAGCCATTCGTCGCAAATGCTGCTCTGTACTATGCAGGGCATCAATGAACAGCTCGGGGCTGCCATTCTCATGGTGACACATGATGCTTTTTCAGCAAGCTACGCAGAACGGATTTTGTTTTTGCGGGATGGCATGATTTTTACTGAGATTTTGAAAGGTGAAAATTCCCGCAGGGCTTTTTTTGAAAAGATACTGGATGTCCTTACAATGTTAGGAGGTGGTCAGGGCGATGTATATGAAACTGTTCAGAAATAACATAAAAAAGGCGTTAGAGGACTATGTGATTTATTTCTTTACCCTCGTCGTCAGCAGTACATTGTTTTTTGCCTTTCTTTCCCTGACGAGCAGGTATAACGACATTTTAGGCGGAAACGGCAACTATTCGCTGGTACTGTTTCAAAATACGATACGATATGCTGTACTGGCAATTTCCGTTATTTTTGTTGCGCTGATCCGCTATATCAATACCTATATGCTGAAACAGCGTAGCCGTGAATTTTCCGTCTATATGATTCTCGGCATGGAACAAAGGACGATAGCGGCACATTTTTTCGGTGAAACTTTTGTTTTTGGCATGGTGGCTGTGGCTGCAGGCTGCATTTTGGGTACGGCGCTGTCCGGAATGATGACGGCATTCGTGCTGGGAACGATTGGAGGTTCAGGGGCATTTCGGCTTGGGTTTTATCCGGATACTGTGATTGTGACACTGCTGTTTTTCGGCACGGCATTTCTTTTTGCCGGAGTATGGAATATTCGCAGGATTTATAAAATCAGGCTGATAGATCTGCTGAATGAAAAGACGGCAAATGAGGGACAGCGGAAAAAGAAAGGCAGCTATCTTGTTTCGCTTGTTACTGCGGTGGTCTGTTTTTTAACCTGCGGTGCAGCGCTGTATCATTTTTCCCATATGAATGGCATCTATGCCGGAAATATTCCGGAAGAAATCAGCAACCGCTATCAGGCCGCAGTTATTGTGGCGGCGATTGCGGGGATTTTTTCTTTCTATCATGCACTGACCTTTCTCATAACGGTAATCCGGAGAAGAGATAAATGGAAGAACCACAATATCAATTCTGTTCTGCTTGGCAATCTGTTCCAGAAGGTATCATCTACTGCAAAGATACTATCTGTTTCAACCCTTGCGATCACGATTTCTCTTGCAGCCTTTGTGATTCTGCCCATGCTGGCGGAGATTACAACCGGGTATCTGGAGTATCGGATGCCCTATGACGTCATGATATACAATACTTACAGGTATATTGATGAAATGGATGATATTCCCGAAATTGATTTTTCCTTTGCAGAGGACATTATGGAAGAGCATGGCGTCATATTGTCCAGGGCGGTATCGCAGAAAAGTTATTTTGTATGGGAAAGGGATTTTAATACGGTTGATACCAGAGAAAACTGGAGCGACCTTCCAAGGCTTGCCATGAGGCTTTCAGAGTACAATACCATGAGGGAAATGGCGGGGTATGAACCGGTTCCGTTAGCGGACAATGCGTTTTTTATGCATCTGGATTTTGAAATGGACATGGAAAATACTGCAGAAAGTATCGGCATTGGAACAAGAAAGATTCAATTGGATGATGGGACATTTTTGGAACTGGCAGATACAGAGGTTTACAATGAACCGCTCGGAAAGTACCTGTTTAACGGTGGTGGAAGCGTGCTGGTGTTTCCTGACATGGTATGTGATAATCTTCATCTGGCACGGACCTGTTATTATGCAAATACAGAAACTGTGATTCCGTATCATCTCTGCAATATCATACGGGAAGAAATAGAAGAAGCATTCCAGAAGCGTTATGGGTATCTATTTACGCAATATGAGGCGAAATATGTTACGGACAAACATTATGCCAGTTTTATAGATCCCATTCGTTTTCATACACAGGAAAATAACGATACGGTACTGACTGCAACCAGTGTGCGCCTGATGGGTATTTATTCCGGAATTATCTTTTTTATTATCTGCATGACTGTTTTGGCTTTGCATGGAGTGGCGGATTCCATTGACCATCGTATGCAGTACAGGACGTTACATCAGATTGGTGTGGACGGGGATGATATTGCAAAGATGGTAAGCAGGCAGTGCTTATGCTATTTTTTCACGCCTTGTGCGGTTGCATTTATAATTGCATTGCTGCTGATTTATTCTTTCTTTGTAAGATACGGGCATAAGGTGTTCACTTATATTGGCAGTATGGGCTTTCGGTTTGGGGTAATGATTCCGGGGCTTTTGATTGTACTGATACTTGTCTGTTATTATGGAGCAACGGGTTACATGATGAAAAGAAACTTAAACAGGACTCTCAACGACATAAGATAAGGAGCGAAGGCGGTAAGGTCTGAGCTGTTTTTCGTCCTGCCTTTTTCGGACGTTTTGTGGTATGATATCAGTGTGTCTGAAAGGATGGTGGCAAGGTGGAGATACTGAGAAGAATAGACCTTTTCCAGAAAGAGATTAATGCGCTGCGCCCGATGGAGGGCGGGATGCTGGAACAGATACGGGATTATTACCGGGTGGGGATGACATGGACATCCAATGCACTGGAAGGGAATTCCCTGACGGAGAGCGAGACAAAAGTCCTTTTGGAGGACGGCCTGACGGTAGGCGGAAAGCCGCTCCGGGAGGTGTTCGAGGCGGTGGATCATGCAAAAGCCTATGATTATATGTTTTCCGTGTTTAAGGATCGCCGTATTGATGAACAGACGGTGCTTAAGATACATGAACTGTTCTACCAGAATATTGAGCGGGGATATGCAGGGCGATACCGGGATATCCGGGTACTCATCACTGGGTCGCAGTATCCCGTGGCTGCTCCGGAGAAGATACAGGGAGAAATGGACCGATTGGCTGAGTGGATACAAAATGAGCGGGAAAAATATCATCCCGTGGAATTTGCCGCACAGCTCCACAAGAGGTTTGTGTTCATCCACCCATTCAAAGACGGGAACGGCAGGGTGGCAAGGCTGCTTATGAACCTGGCGCTGATCCAGGATGGATACCTGCCGGCAATCGTACCGCCCATCCTGCGGATGGATTATGTGTCCCTGCTGGAGCGGGCACACAGGGATGACGCGGATTTTACGGAGTTTATTGCAGAGATGGAGTTTGAGTCCCAGAAGGAGATCCTGCGGCTGTTCCAGATCCCATTCCCAGGAGAGGAGCAGTAGAATATGTGGGGGAGGGTAAGGATGGAATACAGGCAAGTCCAAAAAATTGCAAAGGATACGATGGCGTATGCAAGACAGCAGATCAGGGCAGGGATGAATCTTTTGCATATCAGAAAGATGTGTGAGGATAAAATGCTGCAATTGGGCGCGGATTCTTTTTGGTATTGGGATATATAGTCTCGGCTTGGGGGATGGATGCCTTCGTTTTTTCTGAATAACATTGACAGTTTTCCCTGAAAATTTTATAGTGGAATTAAAAGGTATCTCACAGGATCGCAGTTGCAGGAACGGTCTGTATTTTACGGTAAAATTGTGGCAGGAGAGATTGGATATGAGGTTTTTTAGTCAGGCAGGAAAGAAAAAGAAAAAAGAAAAAACCAAATATACGGGTGAATTTCAGACGGGGGAGGCAGAAGAGGAATCTGCGGAGAAAACCGGGCTGGAAAAAACCATGTTTCTGACGCCGGAGGAACGTTATGTCTCCGAAGGCAAGGTCAGGGGACGCGCCCCACAGGAGGAGGGAGAGGCGTCTGACTATTCTGACAGGAGAATTGTCCGTGGGAATCCAATTATTATAGATGGTTCGGATTATCTCCTTCGGATCAGCGAGACCAGGATGGAGGCTTTGGTTACATTATACCGCCGCTTTTCTGTTGAGGAGCTTCGCAGCCTGTTAAAAGAAAACGGAATTGTTCATGGCGTCAGGGAGAAGGCGCTGGAAGAGCTTGCGCAGGGAAAGCAGAATTATGAGGAGGTTCTTGTAGCAACAGGCACTGCCGCCCGTGACGGCCGTGACGGTTTTTTTGAGTATCATTTTAACCCACAGCCTGAGACAAAGCCGATTATTCTGCCGGATGGATCGGTAGATTATAATGTGCTGGGAAAAATAGAGCTTGTGAAAAAGGAGCAGCTTCTTGTCACTTATCACGCGGCTTTGCCGGCGGTAACAGGCAAGGATGTGCTGGGGAATACGATTGAAGCCTATGATGGAAAAGAGCTGCCGCCTTTACAGTGTAAACGCTGCGAGCCGGATGAAACGGGCTGTCAGTATTATGCGGGCACAGAGGGGAATGTCACGGTGGATGGAAGACTCCTGACCGTAACACCCATCTATGTGGTAGAGGAAAATCTGGACGCCGCTACCGGTGATGTGGATTTTCACGGCGATGTGTTGGTACAGGGCAACGTATTTGCCGGTGTTACCGTGAAAACAACCGGAAACATTACCGTAAACGGACATGTGGAGACGGCGAGTCTTTTTGCCGGCAAGGATGTCATCTTAAAAAACGGCATGCAGGGTTCCGGGAACGGTGTCATTCGTGCAGGCGGCAATGTTATGGCCCGCTTTTTAGAACAGACTCAGGTTTACGCAGGGAAAGAAGTGAACACAGGAGCCATATTGAATTGCGACGTGGAATCGGGACAGCGGGTGGTGGTTGCCGGTAACCGGGGTACCATCATCGGTGGCACAGTTACGGCGGTGGAGCAGATTTCGGCGGCTTCCATCGGAAACCGCGCAGGAGTAACGACGCAGCTTGTCATCGGTTTGGACTGTGAGTTCAAAAATAAGATGGGAGAGATCGACCGCCTGACAGACGAATATCAGAGCAATATGACAGATGCGGAGCGCGCTCTGGAGCGGCTTGCCGTTCAGTTGAAGGCACAGCCTGCGCATCCTGTCTGGAAGCAGCAGAAAGCGGAGCAGATGCGCAGAAAGATCAACTATCAGCTTAAACTAAAAGAGATTGCCAAAAAGAGGGAGGAACTGATTGATATCAACCGGCGTTCTGCGGACGGAAAAATTATCGTCGCCGGGTATGCCAATGTGGGATGCGATATCATCATTAACGGCGTGAAGGAGACACTGCATTCGGAATATCGTGATGTGACCTTTAAAAAGAGCAGGCAGGAGATTCGGATCATATCCAACAGACAGTAAGATATAAGCGAAATCATCAGGATGCAAAAGGACAGAATAATGTTTGAAAAAGGGGGAATAATTTTCTTAAACGTCAAATTAAAGGAGTTGAAAACAATCTATGATTGAAGAGGATACGATCAGGCTGCTGCGGGAATGTGATGCCGGCATTAAAATGGGAGTTGCATCCATTGATGATGTTCTTGACTATGTGCACGACGAGGCTTTTCGGAAGCATCTTGCGGATTGCAGGGAAAAACACAATAAGCTGAAAGAGGAAATTCAGATTCTTTTGGCAAAATACCATGATGAAGGAAAAGAACCGAACCTGATGGCAAAAGGTATGTCATGGATGAAAACGAATGCAAAACTGGCTATGGATGAATCGGATGAAACCATTGCAGATCTGATGACGACCGGTTGTAATATGGGGGTAAAGTCCCTCAACAGATTTCTGAATCAATTTAAAGCCGCCGACGAGAAATCCAGGGATATCACAAAACGGCTGATCAATCTGGAAGAAAAACTTGTCATTGACATTCGTCGATTTTTATAAAGATATAAAACGTGAGGAAAGAGCTGCACAGGCTCTTTTTTTGCTTTCCTTATGCGAACGGTCTATGCCCGCTTAATAAGAGTAATTTTTAAGATATCCTTAAGGCGATTGCACTTCGGATAGAAATGTGATAGGTTTAAGACATAAACGGCAGGAATCAATCTTAAGATAACTGAAATAATAATTGGTATCAACAGAGGAAAAGGAAGGTTGTACGGATGAAAAGTAAGCTGTATTATGTACTGTATTTTTTGTACGCCATTGTAGTGGCTTTTGTTTTGTATTTGAACGGTGTATTTACCGGAGAATGGAGTTCGTATACGAATCTGGTCATCAATATTGTGTTTCTGGTTATTATCGGAATTATTTTTGTCATATCTTCCATCAGCTTCGGCAGGCTTAACAGGGTCACCTATGAGCTGGAGGAGACTGCGTTCCGCCTTCAGAAGGAATATAAAGAGGCAAACGGGAAGAATCTCTGGGCGAATTACAGGGGCGCGGCCAAGGTTTTTGAGGAAGAAGAACTGCAGGAGGCATTCAATAAATTCCGTCTGCGGGTGAAGGGTACAAAAGCCAGGCGGGGCGACGATTCCTCCTGCGATTTGGGAGAATATATCAATGAGGAACTTTTGGACAGGGTGGGTATGAACTTTTTCAATTCCGGCGTTTCCGGAACGCTTACGGGTCTGGGTATTCTGGGAACATTTCTTGGACTGTCCATGGGTCTGGGCGCATTCAGCGGGGATGATATTTTTACCATTTCAGATAATGTGGGCGCCCTGCTTTCCGGTATGAAGGTGGCATTTCACACCTCAGTGTACGGCATTTTGTTTTCGCTGGTATTCAATGTTGTTTACCGGAGCATTATGTCGGATGCATATGAGACGCTGGATGAATTTTTAAATGTGTTCCGGCAGACGGCGCAGCCGGCCGGTCAGAAGGATGATGAGAATTCTGCGACGATGCTTGTTTATCAGGCGGGTATGGCAAACGCCTTAAAGCAGATACTTGAATTGCTGAAAGGCAGTGCAAAGGAGCAGACGGCGGGGCTGGAGCGCATCGTGGACCAATTTACCACACAGATGCAGTCTGCTTTGGATGCGGACTTTAAAAAACTTGGAAATGTTTTAAAGAGTGCGGGAGAATCGCAGGCTGTCAGTGCGGCCAATGCTGCGGAGATGGTGGAGGCGGTTACCGCGCTGGTGGAAGTGAACCGTAACGTTCAGGATGCGCTTGCAAAAGTGATGGAAAGACAGGAAGGTTTTGCAGGGCAGCTTGAAGAGCAGAAGAAAATGCTGGCGGATACATGCAGTGATATGAGCAATGAGATCAGCAGCCAGATATACACCTTTGGGCAGATGAGGAATTTGTATGAAGAATAGAAAACGGGACAGGGAGGCTTTCAGGGAGCATAGCTATTGGCAGTCTTATTCGGATATGATGGCCGCGCTTTTGCTTATTTTCATTTTAATGATTGCGATAACCCTTGCCATATACAGGCAGAAGACGGACGATCTGGAGCAGACGAGACTGGAACTTAATACGGCGCAGAGCGAGCTGGATGCGACAATAGGGGATCTGGAAAAATCCAATGAGGAGCTTGCCTCTTCTCTGGCGGAATTGCAGAAGGCATACGAGCAGGCGGCTCTGACGCAGGAAGAACTGAACAACGCCTATCTGGAGATCGAAAACGCCAGACAGGAGCTGACGACGACGAAACAGGAATTGCAGGACATCGTCGGTATCCGCACGGATATCATCGGGGCACTGCAGTCTGCTTTCAGTAATTCCACGATGAAAGTGGATGCGCAGACAGGTTCCATTACGTTTTCCTCCGATGTGCTTTTCCGTTACAACAGCGCTTCCCTGACGGCAGAAAGCAGGGAGACGTTAAAAAATATTATTCCGATGTATCTGGACGTACTGCTGCAGGATCAGTTCCGCGACTATATTGCAGAGATCATCATTGAGGGACATACGGATACGGACGGCGGATATCGCAGCAATATGGAGCTATCCTACGAGCGGGCCAATGCTGTGGCGGATTTTTGCCTGAATCAGAGAAATGGGCTCAGTGAGGAAAAGATTGAACAGTTACAAAAACTGCTCACTGTCAATGGGAAATCGTGGAGCAATCCGATTTATGAAAAAGACAGTTCGGGTAATCCGACGAGAGAGGTGGATATGCCGGCTTCCAGAAGAGTGGAGATTAAATTTCGTCTGAAAGAGGATGAGATGATTGAGAAGATTACGGAGGTTTTGGAGCAGAGATAAGCAACAGGAAGAGTGGTTTTGAGGAAAGAGCTGTACTGGCTCTTTTCTTATTTTTTTCGGGCAATACACAATTTCCTTAAAAGCGGTACAGGTAAAAAATGAAGATATTTTACAAGACGTTCCTCAAAATAAGCGGTAAAATGGCTTTGACAAGGAGGAGTTCCACATGAAAAAGGAAATAAGGACAGTGGTATATGACGAAGAATTGAGGATTGAGGCGTACCGTTTTGAGGGAATCGTACAGCCCTTTCCGAGCCATTTTCATGAGCACTATGTTTTAGGGTTTGTGGAGAAGGGAGAGCGGGCGCTTTTCTGCAGAGACAGGAAATACGTCGTTGAGGAGGGGAGTATCCTGCTTTTTAATCCGAAAGACAGCCATGCCTGCGTGCAGTGTGACGGCGGGACGTTTGACTATCGGGGATTCAATATTTCAAAAGAGATAATGATTGATCTGGCGGAAGAAATCACCGGGAAACGGGAACTGCCCGGCTTTTCGGAAAATGTGATCCGTGACGGAGAGGCGGGGAGCTATCTGCGCTTACTGCATGAGATGGTCATGAAAGGGACAGAAGGTTTCGGGAAAGAGGAAACGCTGCTGCTTTTGATCTCGTTTCTCATCCAGAATTATGGGCAGCCGTTTGAGAGCTGTATCCCGGAGTGCAGACAGGAGATCGAAAAAGCCTGCGAATATATGGAGAAATATTTTGCGGAGCGCATTTACCTGGACCGGATATGCCGCTATGTGGGACTCAGTAAATCGACGCTGCTTCGTGCTTTTACAAAGGAAAAGGGAGTAACGCCGTACCGCTACCTTGAGACAATCCGCATCAGCGAGGCAAAGAAACTGCTGTCCGAAGGGATTCTGCCTGTGGAAGCGGCGGTAAGGACAGGTTTTTCGGACCAGAGCCATTTTACGAACTACTTCAATCAGTTCATAGGGCTGGCGCCGGGCAATTACCGGGAAATATTTTCTGAAAAAGAAGGGGACGGAAAGCAGAGCAGGGAAAGGGGAAAAGCATCGAATGCAGAGTAGGAAATCGGCCGGGCATCTGGCGGCGTTGTTTACAATCGTCATATGGGGGACGACATTTATATCCACGAAAATTCTGCTTGCAGATTTTGCGCCGGTAGAAATTTTGTTTTTCCGTTTTATCATGGGATTTCTTGCGCTGCTTCCGGCCTGCCCGCATCGTCTAAGGACTGCGGGACGAAAGCAGGAAGTGACGTTCGCCCTGGCGGGGCTGTGTGGGATATGTCTGTACTATCTTCTGGAAAATATTGCCCTTACATACACGATGGCCTCAAATGTGGGTGTCATCATATCAGTAGCGCCGTTTTTTACGGCACTCCTGTCACGATTGTTTTTGAAATCGGAAGGGAAGTTTAGGGCAAATTTTTTTATCGGCTTTGTGGTGGCAATGGCTGGTGTTGCACTGATCAGTTTTAACGGTTCCAGACTGGAACTGAATCCTGTGGGAGACATACTGGCAGTCCCTGCGGCTTTTGTGTGGGCCTGTTATTCCATACTGACAAGGAAGATCAGCAGCTTCGGATATCCGGTCATTCTAACCACACGGCGTACATTTTTTTACGGGATTCTTTTTATGATTCCTGCGTTATTCTGTTTTGATTTTGAAATGGGGCTGGAACGGTTTGCCGACAGGACACATCTGCTCAATATCCTGTATTTGGGATTGGGGGCGTCCGCACTCTGTTTCGTCACATGGAATCTTGCGGTAAAAGTTCTTGGAGCAGTGAAAACCAGTGTTTATATCTATATGGTTCCCGTCATAACGGTTGCCACATCTGCTCTGGTACTGAAAGAGCCGGTGACGTGGGTTTCTGCCGCCGGGACAGTTATGGCGGTGGCGGGGCTTTTCCTTTCTGAATACAGCGGAAAAGAAAGTGGGAAATTGGAAGAAATACATGGAATGGAGGATTTGGACAATGGACTTACAGAATGAAAAATGTGTCATGGTGATTGACGAAAATCTCCCTTTGGGAATCATTGCAAACACAGCGGCGATTATGGGAATTACGCTGGGGAAACAGAGGCAAGAGGTTGTAGGTGCGGATGTGTATGACAGGACCGGCAACGGACATCTGGGAATTATAGAGTTTCCGATGCCGATTTTAAAGGGAAATGAGGAAGTGATCAAAATGATCCGAAAGAAACTGTATGAGCCGGAATTTTCGGATCTGACGGTGGTTGATTTTTCGGATCTGGCGCAGGGATGCAAGACCTATGAGGAGTTTACGCAAAAGATGGGGGACATTTCGGAAGAGGAACTGAAGTATTTCGGCGTTGCGATCTGCGGGGCAAAAAAGAAGGTCAACAAATTGACAGGGAGTATGGCACTGTTAAGGTAACTTTTTATAAAAAATGAAAACCTTTTTCTCAGTCACGACAATATATGATAGTAAACGATAAATGCATTTGTTGTTTACGATCGGTGCAAGGGCGAATCCCTGCAAGTCGACTTGAAGGAAGAAAGAGGATAACTGCTATGAATAAGGATGAATTTGAGCTGTTTGTACTGAAGTACGGGAAGGACATTCTTCGGTTTTGCCGTATGACGGCTGCAGATGCGGAGGCAGGAGACGAACTGTATCAGGACACCATGCTGAAACTGCTGGAGAAAAGAAACAGGCTGGACTTCACGCAGAACACAAAGAGCTATGCTTTATCCACTTCGATTTTTCTTTGGAAGAACAAAAGAAAGAAATATGCAAACAGGCTGAGGCTGGTCCCAACTGAAAGTATGGATGAGATGTCCGATGAGGGGAAGCAGGTTTCTGACCATACACATGAAATTTCACCGGAGCAGATCGTTTTGCGCCGTGATGAGATAGATATGGTTCAGAGACTGGTCGCATCCCTGCCGGAGAAATACAGAATGCCGGTTTATCTGTATTATTCGGCGGACATGCAGATAAAAGAGATATCTGATATTCTCGAACTGCCGGAAGGGACGGTTAAGAGCCGGATGCGAAAGGCAAAGAGATTGTTAAGGGAAGAATTGGAGGCGACAGGATATGACAGATGAAAAACTGGATCAGATCTTAAGGCAGGCCCTTGCTCCGGAAATTGATGATAAAGAAATCAGAGTACGCCGAAGGAGGAAGGGTAGAATGAGAAAAGCAAATCAAATAAGATTAGCGGTTGCTGAGGCAGCAGTGGCAGTGGTGGTTGGTATTGGAGGACTGGGGTATTTCAACCCGGTGCTGGCGGCAAAAATCCCGCTGGTCGGCAAAATTTTTGAAAAGGTGGGAGACGACGTTACTTATTCGGGCGACTATATGGATAAAAGTTTTGTCCTGACGGAAGAGGATGCGGCAGGAAATCTGGACACGACAGAATATTCTGCATCTGACAGCGGAATCACGTTTACCGCGTCTGAGGTCTACTGCGATGGATATTCCCTGTTCCTCACGGTGAAAATTGAAGCGGAGGATGCAGATTTTACGCATATTCCGGAGCACTATACAGGTATGCATGTCTCGGACAATCAGACAGCCGCAGGATTTTATATAGACGGTACGTGGAGCGTTGACGGGAATACGGCTGAACAGTTTCATAATTCGTTTGATGGAAATGTGATAGACAGCCACACATTTGTGGGTATGTTGAAAATGGATCTTACGGAAAAACTGGAAGGCAGCGGAGAACTTCGTTTAAATATAAGCGGCCTTGGCTATGACGACGACAGAATGCTCGACGCCGAGGAGATCACCGCATCCCACTGGACAGACGGCAGTTGGAATATTGTGCTTCCCTTTGAGGTGAACGGGACGGATGTAAAGACCATTGAAGTGGGAGAAAAGAATGGGGATATTTCGCTGAATGACGTGGTGGTGTCTCCATATCAGGTGATTGTCCATACGACAACACCGGGAGAGCAGCGTGAACTGACGGACGATCGGAGGGAAAAACTGCTTTCCGCAGATCCGAATATGACAGACGCAGAGATGTTTGAACTCCTTGGGGTGTCTTATTATGAACCCTGCCAGACAATTGTGTTTGATCAGGACGGAGAAATGCTCTATTCGGATATGGAAATGCCCGGGCGTGCCGTATTTGCCGTTCAGGGAAGGGAACTCAAAACGCTGCATATTTTCATTTTTGATAATATGGATGACTGGGCGCAGATGAGTGACGAGGGGATGAACAGCAGCGTTGCAGATAAGGCTGTCATTTCGAAGGAAATCAGTGTGGAGTAGCGGATGAACGATAGAACCGTATGAACAGATATGGGATACCTGGGATCGAAAGTGACAGGTATCCTTTTTATGTCATTCAGATGCCGGGAAGATTGCCATTCCGGGGAGGATACCTTATAATAGTGGGAGTGTTTTTGTGAATATTGTTTCCTATTCGGAAAAAACATCCGATGTTATGGAAGAGGATCACAAAACATGATTGCTTTGAGAACAATAGAATAGTATTTCAAAGTAAATGAAAACACTAATCCCCCAGCTATGCTGGGGAGAATAGAGTAAGCTGTAGC
>CAMQTN010000039.1 GCA_947037115.1 uncultured Lachnospiraceae bacterium | reverse complement strand
CATTTTCATAACGTTTTGTGCCTGAGCGAAGCGAAAGGAATGGATATAAACATGGGCCACTATAAAATTATGCTGGCGGACGATGAGGGGATCGTGATCGATTCGCTGAAATTTATCATAGAGAAAGAGTTCGGGGACACATGCACTGTCGAGTATGCGAAGACCGGGAGAAGCGTCATTGAGCTGGCGGAGAGATACCGCCCGGATATCGCCATCATGGACATTCAGATGCCCGGTATCAACGGGATTGAGGCCATGCGGGAGATCCGCGAGACAAACCGTAGCGTGGTCTTTATCGTGATGAGCGCTTATGATAAATTTGACTATGCGAAGGAAGCCATCAAGCTGGGCGTTCTGGAGTATATCACCAAGCCCATGGAGAGGACCAGAATCGTGGCGGCGCTGAAAAAGGCCATGGAGCAGATCGACAGGGAACGGAACAAGCGCAGTAACGACCTGCTCATCCGGGAAAAGCTGGAAACCGTCATGCCGATCATAGAGAGCGGGCTTCTTTACAACCTGCTTTTTCAGGAGCATTTTACGGAGGATATCGAGAATTACAAGCAGCTTTTGGGGATTGCCAAAAATCATGCCTATTTTCTGGCGGTGGTCTGCGGCGAGACGCAGGAGGGCAATCATATGACCAACGCCGTTGGCAGCAGCGTGAAGATGCAGCAGTATGACAATGTGCTCAGGGAGTATCTGAAGGAAGCCTATCCGGGCGTGGTTCTTGGAACGGCAATGGCGAATAAACTGGCGGGCATGGTGCCATGCGATGAGGGACAGATGGCGTATGAGCAGAGAATCGCCCTGATTGAGAAATCAAGAGAAATTGTCCGGGAGCTAAAAAGAAGGACACAGATCAGCTACCGCATCGGAATCAGCGCCATTGCGCCCATTGAGGCGGCAAGGGAAGCCTATAAGGAGGCCATAAACGCCCTGATTATGACGACGGGAAGCGTGGCGCATGCGGATGATCTGCCCATGGGCTGTGACTACGAGGACGCGTATCCCATTGATCTGGAAAAGAAGCTCTTTGCGGAGGTGAAGAATGGGGAGGCGGATCATGCCGTGGCGACGGCGGAATCCTATTTTGACATGGTGGCGCAGCAGTATGGCGATTACCTGATGAACATTCGCCTGAAAGTGCTGGAGTTTGCGCTTTTTGCGGAGCATTTGGCTTACGAGTCGGGCGGTATGGTTTACGAATTTCGTTCCAGGGCGGATTATCTGCCGGCGGTGATGGAGATGGATGACCTGCATGCCCTCAGAAGGTGGTTTACGGACAAGATCGGGGAAGCGGCCCGCAATGTGAGTGCGAAGGCTTCGGAGAAGTCACTGGGGGCTGTGGAAGCGGCGAAGGCTTATATTCAGAACAACTACAGCAGGGATATTTCGCTGGACGAGGTATCCCAGGCGGTCAATATCAGCCCCTACTATTTCAGCAAGATATTTAAGGAGGATGTGGGGGAGGGCTTTGTGGAATACCTGACCAGAATCCGTATGGATAAGGCAAAGGAGCTGCTCACCACTACGGAGTATTCCATGAAGGAGATCTGCTCCATGGTGGGATATGCGGACCCCAATTATTTCAGCAGATCGTTTAAGAAAAATGTGGGTGTGACGCCCACAGAGTATAAACAACTCTGACTGTGTGGGAAGAACTTCTATGTTTCGCGCGGGAAGACGCCCAGAGCAGGCCTTCTCTGTGCGTATGCAGGAGGGATGAGATGATGAAAATAATGAAAATAATGAGAAAGCGGATCGGCTGTCTGCTTCTGACACTGGGTCTGCTGTTTTCTGCGGCCGGCTGCGGGACGGTGGAGAGCGGCAGGGAGAACGACGACGGGGAAGAGGAAAAGATACAGATCGGCATGAGTTTTGATTCCTTTGTCATTGAGAGATGGCAGAAGGACAGGGACGTGTTCGTCTCGGTGGCCAAGGAGCTGGGGGCGGAGGTCAATGTGCAGAATGCCAACGGTGTGGTGGAGGAACAGAAGAAGCAGATCGATTATTTTATTCAGAAGGGAATGGATGTGATCGTCATCATATCCATCGATCCGGCGTCCCTGCAGGAGTCGGTAAAAAAGGCCAGGGATGCGGGGATCAGGGTGGTAGCTTACGACAGACTGATCAACGGTGCAGACGTGGATCTTTATATTTCCTTTGACAATGAAATGGTGGGTGATATGATGGCAAAGGCCCTGTTGGAGGAAGGTATCGATGACGGCAATGTGATCATGATAGGCGGTTCGCCCACGGACAATAACGTGCCTCTGGTAGAGGGGGCTTTCAGGAGGGTGATGTCGAAACACAGGGTAACCATCCTGGACGCTGTCCATGCCGACAACTGGCGGGCAGAGGAGGCGGCGGCCTACATCTATGCCAATCCGTTGAAGGTGGCCCAGGCGGACGCCATCATGTGCGGCAACGACGATCTGGCTACCCAGGCAGTGCGTGCGCTGGCGGAGAGCCGTCAGGCAGGAGATATCCTTGTGGTAGGACAGGACGCGGATCTGGCTGCCTGTCAGCGGATCGTGGAGGGCACGCAGGTCATGACTGTCTACAAGCCGGTGGAACGGCTGGCGACCCGGGCGGCGGAGGAGGCTGTTGCCCTCGCCAGAGGGGAGGAGATTACGGGGGAGGATGTGACCGTGATGGAAAACGGAGAGTATCAGGTTCCCTATATCGGGCTGGAGCCCATCAGCGTCAACCGCGGCAACATCGACGAGGTGATCATCGGCAGCGGCTTTCACCTGAAGGAGGATGTGTATCTGAATGTTCCCGAGCAGATGCCGGAGTAGCACTTTTTTGTGAAAAGAAGGACGAATCACAAAAATGTGCTAGTTCTTCTTTCGTATAAAAATCCCTCAGGGTAAAAATGTACAGAAAGTCATAAATTATTCCTATTTTTTTTGTGGTATATTGAGTGTGCGAGGAAAATTCGCAAAAACACATATCAAAAAGGGAGGAAAACTAAGACATGAAAAGAAAAGTATTAGGTATGGTACTTGCAACTTCTATGGTTGCAGCTACACTGGTTGGCTGTGGCGGCGGTTCTGAGGAAGCGGCAGCACCCGCAGCAGAGGCGCCTGCAGCAGAGGAGGAAGCTCCCGCAGCAGAAGCTCCGGCAGACGACGCAGCAGAGGCTCCTGCGGCAGCAGCGCCCAGCGGAAATAAGGTAGGCGTGGCTATGCCCACAAAGGATCTGCAGAGATGGAATCAGGACGGTTCCAACATGCAGGCAGAGCTTGAGGCAGCAGGTTATGAGGTAGACCTTCAGTATGCATCCAATGACGTTGCTACCCAGGTTTCCCAGATTGAGAACATGATCAACGGCGGCTGCTCCGCACTGGTTATCGCATCCATCGACGGTGAGTCCCTCACCACAGTTCTTGAGGGCGCAAAGAGCGCAGGCATCCCTGTTATCGCTTACGACCGTCTGATCATGAACTCCGATGCAGTTTCCTACTATGCTACTTTCGATAACTACATGGTTGGTACAAAGCAGGGTCAGTACATCGTTGACGCACTTGATCTTGACAATGCAGATGGTCCTTTCAACATGGAGATCACAGGCGGTTCACCTGATGATAACAACGCGAAGTTCTTCTATCAGGGCGCTATCGATGTGCTGCAGCCTTACATGGACGCTGGCAAGATCGTAGTTCCTTCAGGCCAGATCGAGTTCGCAACTGTTGGTACTCCTGCATGGTCTACTGAGACCGCGCAGTCCAGAATGGAGAATATCCTTTCTTCCAACTACTCTGATGGCACAAACCTTGACATCGCTCTTTGCTCCAACGACTCCACAGCACTCGGCGTTGAGAACGCTCTGGCAGCTAACTACACAGGCAACTACCCTGTTGTTACCGGTCAGGACTGTGATATCGCTAACGTAAAGAACATGATCGACGGCAAGCAGTCCATGTCCATCTTCAAGGATACCCGTACTCTGGCATCCCAGGTGGTTAAGATGGTTGGCCAGATCATGAGCGGCGAGACCGTAGAGGTAAATGATACCGAGACATATGACAACGGTACAGGCGTGATTCCTTCTTACCTTTGCGAGCCCGTATTTGCGGATGTGAACAACTACAAAGAGCTGCTGATCGATTCCGGTTACTACACAGAGGCAGATCTCCAGTAATCGTGCGAACAAGTTCGCACTGGAGAATGCAGAAAACGCATTCTCCGCAGGATGGGAGTTTCGTTAGTGGAAGAAACGCCAAGAAATTCTAAGTCTCAGACAGAAGAAATGCAACATACGTGCATTTCTTCCGTGGGATGAGAGTTTCAAACTGGAGAATGTAGAAAACGCATTCTCCGCATATAAAAATATGTTATCATGAAACAAAACCGGCAGGCAGGGTTTCCCGCCTGCCGATTTTAGAAGATGTAGAGAAGTGGGTCAGGCAGTATAGAAACTATGTTGGGAGGAGTACACTTTGGCTAAGATTTTACTGGAAATGAAAAATATTACCAAAACATTCCCTGGTGTCAAGGCGCTCGACAACGTGAATTTACAGGTGGAGGAGGGAGAAATCCACGCGCTGGTGGGTGAGAACGGCGCGGGCAAGTCCACACTGATGAACGTTTTGAGCGGCATTTATCCGTACGGTACATATGAGGGTGACATCGTTTACAACGGTGAAGTTTGTAAGTTTAACAAGATTAAGGACTCCGAGGAGAAGGGAATCGTCATCATCCATCAGGAACTGGCGCTGGTTCCCTATATGTCCATCGGGGAGAATATGTTTCTGGGAAATGAGCGCGGAAAGAGCGCAGCTATTGACTGGAATGAAACCTACGGGGAAGCCGACAGGTATCTGAAGATGGTCGGCCTGTCAGAGTCGTCAAAGGTATTGGTTAAGGATATCGGTACCGGTAAGCAGCAGCTTGTGGAGATCGCGAAGGCGATGGCCAAGCATGCGAAGCTTCTGATTCTGGATGAGCCTACGTCCTCACTGAACGAGACGGATTCCCAGGCCCTGCTTGATCTTATGTTAAAGTTCAAGAAAGAGGGCATGACATCGATTATTATCTCTCATAAGTTAAATGAGGTTGCATATGTGGCCGATAAGATCACGGTAATCCGTGACGGTTCCACAATCGAGACGATGGATAAGAAGACCACTGAGTTTTCAGAGGACAGAATTATTCAGGGCATGGTTGGCCGTGAGCTGACCGACCGTTTCCCGAAGCGTCACGGTGTGAAGATCGGTGACATCAATATGGAAGTGAAAAACTGGACCGTGCATCATCCCCTCTATCCGGAGAGGAAAGTGTGCGACAATGTGTCCATCAATGTGAGAAAAGGCGAGGTGGTAGGCATCTCCGGGCTGATGGGCGCGGGACGTACCGAGCTTGCCATGAGTATTTTCGGACAGTCCTACGGCACGAACATCAGCGGCCAGCTTTATCTGGACGGCAAGGAGGTTCAGCTTAAGACCATAAAACAGGCCATTAAAAATAAACTGGCTTACGTGACTGAGGATCGGAAGGGCAACGGGCTTGTACTGACAAACCCGATCAAGATCAACACCACGCTGGCGAATCTGGACAGCATCAGCCCGCACAAGGTCATTGATAAGGATAAGGAGTATCAGGTGGCCGAGGAGTACAGAGGCAAGTTGAAAACCAAATGTCCCACGGTTGAGCAGAATGTGGGCAATCTCTCCGGCGGCAACCAGCAGAAGGTGCTTCTGGCGAAGTGGATGTTCACAGATCCTGATGTACTGATTCTGGATGAGCCCACCAGAGGTATCGACGTGGGGGCTAAATACGAGATCTACTGTATTATCAACGATCTGGTGGCGGCGGGCAAATCTGTGGTTATGATTTCTTCGGAGCTTCCGGAAGTGCTCGGTATGAGCGACAGAATCTATATTATGAATGAGGGCAGGATCGCCGGGGAGCTTTCCGCAGAGGAGGCGACGCAGGAGAAGATTATGTCCATCATCGTAAGTTCAGGAAAGGGGGCATAAGACATGGATAAGACAAAAGCTTTGACAATTCTCAGAAAATATACCATGATTATCGCTCTGGTTCTGGTGGTGATATTCTTTCAGGTTATGACAGAGGGAAAAATTCTGTTTCCACAGAACATCAATAACCTGATTTCCCAGAACGCTTATGTGTTCGTTTTGGCAACCGGTATGCTGCTCTGTATCCTGACGGGCGGTAACATCGACCTCTCCGTTGGTTCCGTGGTCTGCTTTGCGGGTG
This sequence comes from uncultured Lachnospiraceae bacterium, assembly GCA_947037115.1. Lineage (GTDB taxonomy): Bacteria > Bacillota > Clostridia > Lachnospirales > Lachnospiraceae > UBA3282. The sequence continues at coordinate 23,737 of CAMQTN010000039.1, read as the reverse complement.
CGGTGGGCGCGATGATGATGGATAAAAACGTAAATATCTGGGTGGCGGTTCTTTCCATGCTCATCATTGGCGTCCTGATCGGTATGTGGCAGGGGTTCTGGATTGCCTATGTGAAGGTACCTCCCTTTATTGCAACGCTGGCGGGCATGTATGCTTTCCGGGGACTATCCAACGTGGTGCTGCAGGGTATGACGGTTTCCCTGAGAAGCGATACCTTTATCAAAGTGTTCGGCGGCGGCGCGGACTGCTATGTGCCTGATTTTCTTGGCGGCGGCGAGGGCTTCAATATGACCTGTATGGTTGCCGGATGCATTGCAGTGATTGTCCTTGTGGCACTGCAGTTAAAGAACCGCATCAATAATAAGAGCAGGGGTTATGAGACGGCGCCTCTTGGCAGTACGATCATAAAACTGGTGGTTATCAGCGCGGTGATCTTATGGGTGACTTATAAACTGGCTTCCCACAAGGGTATCCCTACGGCGCTGATCTGGATTCTTCTAGTGCTTCTGGTTTATGGTTATCTGACCACGAAGACGAGAATGGGCCGTTACTTATATGCAGTGGGCGGCAATGAAAAAGCAACCAGGCTTTCCGGTATCAACACGAAGAAGGTGTATTTTTTCGCTTATGTGAATATGGGACTTCTGGCAGCTCTGGCAGGTATCCTGACGATTGCCAGACTGACTACGGCACAGCCCACTTACGGGCAGGGCTATGAGATGGACGCCATCGGCGCCTGCTTCATCGGCGGCGCATCCGCTTACGGCGGCGTTGGTTCCGTAACCGGTGTGGTGGTTGGAGCAACTCTGATGGGCGTGATCAACCAGGGCATGAGTATCATGGGTATCGACGCCAACTACCAGAAGGTAGTTAAGGGTCTGGTGCTTCTGGCTGCGGTTGCTTTCGACGTACTGTCCAAGAAAGAGAAGAAATAAGGGAGGAGGATGAATAATGAATAAAACAGTGGAAATTCTCAGAAAACATACCATGAAAATAGTCCTTGTCCTGATCGTGATATTCTTCTCGGTGATGACAGAAGGACAGATGTTTGCGGCTTCCAGTTTTCAGGCATTGATTGCACAGAACGCGTATGTGTTTGTACTGGCGACAGGTATGCTGATGTGTATGCTGACAGGCGGTAATATCGATTTGTCCGTTGGCTCCTTTGTCTGCTTTATCGGCGCCATCGGCGGCATTATGATGGTGCGCGGCGGGATGTCTGTACCGGCAGCGATGCTTCTTATGGTAGGTGCAGGTGTGATCTACGGTATCGTGGAAGGCTTCCTGATTGCCTATGTCAACATTCCCCCGTGGATTGCCACACTGGCAGGTTATCTTGCTTTCCGCGGCTGGGGCACGGCTCTTTTAAACGGCGGGACCATCGCTCCCATGCCGGACGGTTTTATCAAGATGTTTAATGGCAGTGTGCCAGATCTGTTCGGCGGTGCAGGGCTGAATATCACCTGTATTGTCGTGGGTGTGATCTCCTGTGTGCTTTTTGTTCTGTTACAGTTGAAGGGCAGAAACGATAAGGTGAAAAAAGGATATGAGGCGGAGAGCCAGGTCAGCGTGATCGTGCGCTGTGTGCTTGTCTGCGCGGTGATACTGCTGTTTGCCTTCAAGCTGGCGCAGGCGGGCGGTATTCCGAATAACCTGATCTGGGTAGCTGTGATCGTGCTGATTTACAATTTTGTTACCTCCAAGACAACCATTGGCCGCTATTTCTACACCATCGGCGGCAATGTGGAGGCCACCAGACTTTCCGGTATTGACACGAAAAAGATTTTCTTCCTGGCATACCTGAATATGGCGGTGCTCACCGTAATCAGCGCATGGATGACCATGGCAAGACTGTCTGCGGCGAATCCCACGGCCGGAACCAACTATGAGATGGACGCCATCTCCGCCTGCGTGGTGGGCGGTGTGTCCGCTTACGGCGGTTCCGGTACGGTGTTCGGTATGGTGATCGGCGCGACGCTGATCGGCGTGATCAACCTGGGCATGAGCCTTATGAGTATCGATGCCAACTGGCAGAAGGTGGTTAAGGGCGTCGTGCTCCTGGCGGCAGTGGTATTTGAGATCATGAACAACAGGGAAAAGACGAAAGACTGACGGACTGTGACCACAGTATTACAAAAAGGGGCTGTTCAAATGAACCGCCCTTTTTGTATTTATGTATGAAAGCTATTCAGAACCTCAAAAAATTCATTTATGTTTGAGCCTTTTCTCCCTAATTTTTCCCAATCAAATATAGTGGAAATTTTTATTTCATACTGCTTTTTGTTAATTGAGTAATTATTGATAACGAAACAATTTTCCTTTCTGAGTAAAGATAACATCAGGGCGTAAGAGTTTCCGTTTGCATTGAGGACATTATAAACTTTTTCATCTGCCTTAAACTCATCAACACTTTTATATCCCAAGTCTCTGATCATATATTGTGCGACATTTTGCCCTTTATATTTCGGTGTGTGCAGACATGCAATATATTCAAAATCGGGGTAATCCACAATTAGAAAGTGCGGGATTCTGCCGCTTTGGTTTTGTAATATGCAATATTCTAAAAGTTCGCGCAGGTTTTTCTTTTCACCGTCTTCTGATATCGCTCGGTCACCGTCAATAATGATAAATTTTGCCAGACAATTTGTTGTACCGTCAGTTCTAACCTGCTCCAGAAAATTACTATAACCACCGCCCTTCATATTCACTGCTTTCAGGGCGATGGAAAATTTTTTCTGACGGCGCATCTCGTCGATATAATTATACTCCGTATCTCCTTCACAAAAAACTTTGAAGTTCTTTTGTGTTATACGCGTTTTTCTACTCAACAGTTGTTCCTCCTAAAATACCTTTCATGTAGAATTCGTATATTTTAGTTGTTTCGTATCGTATTTCCGGGAAATCAGCCAATGAATATAATTCAGAATCCAAAGTTTCACTATCTTTTGTGATAAAGTAAATCTGCTCCTTCATATAATTTTTTAAATCGAGATGCAAAACATTGTGTGTGGTGAAAACAAATTGTCCATAGTGTTTTTTTCCACAGATAAAGGAGATTACCCTATCGGATAAAACAGGATTTAATACTCGATCCATTTCATCGGCAAAGATCGTCTTATTTTCGTATACTACTTTAAAAATCTGAACAGCCCATGCAAAAAATTCACGGACGCCGCTTGAATCCTGAGCGAGTTCCCGGGTAAAGGTATCACCGTCTTTTTTTTGCCTGACGATAGTCGTTTTGGAAAAAGGCTTTTCTGCATCTACCTTGAAATCTATGATACTGGGGTCAACCATCCGAAAGATATCCAAATATCTTGTATCGTGTAAAATCCGCAGATCGTCATCTTCATTCCTCATGGATTTATAGATGTCGTAGTTAATAATATTGGTTTCCGGGCATAAATCGTGTTTGAGCCAGTTAGTAAAAACGATGGCATGTTCATTTCCTAACAATGCAAGTTTAGTTATCGTTAATCCTATTGTATTTTCCCTGTTTATGGCCTTTTCCAGAGATTTTTCTATTTCACGTTCAGCTTCCAGTACATCCAAATGATATGTGCTTTCAGCTTGGGTCTGACATTTGCTGTTAAACGTACAGTCACGCTCATTTTTACATTTGATCGTACAGTCTGTTCTTTCCATAGTAAATACTTTTTTATAATGATTCTTTATTTGAGTTTTAAAATAAAATGTCTCTTTTACGATTCCCGCAAAATCCACTTCTAAATGATAGAGATAAAGAGTATTTTGTTTCATGAAAATTTCTATTGTAAAGGATTGTGAAGAATCATGCTTTTTGGGACAAAAATCCTGAAGGCTATTTGTGTTTATCATGTTTCTATATGATTGTGGAGTTTCAGTTCCTAAAAAAAATGACTGCAAATAGGATAAACTTCTGACAAAATTTGATTTTCCGCCCGCGTTTTCCCCGACGATGACAGCGGTTTTTAACAAATCAACGCCTGTCTCGGAAGAAATATAATTATTGGGAAATCTGTTTTTTACTTTTGTCTTTGGCGCAAGCATGGAAAATTCGACATTTTCCCGAAAGGACATAAAGTTTTTAAATTTGTAGTTAAGAATCATGCATGCCTCCAGAACCATAAATTTGGTTTTAGTATCGTTTTTTCATATTATAGTATATATAAATATACAGGTCAAACCATATTTTTGATTTAATCAGTATATCCAAATTCTTATGATAATATAACAAAGGGGAATGGCTACTGTGAAAATTGTGTGAATTTTTATAAAAACTTTAGAAGGCCGTTGACAATAAATTTTTATTGTAGAAGAATAGTATCATGCGGTTTTTTCAAGACATATATAGATAAGGGAGGAATGACCATGATAAAAACCCTTGCGGCACAGATCAAGGAATATAAGAAGGTCTCGATCATGACGCCGGTATTTATGATACTGGAGGTTGTATTTGAGATGCTTCTTCCGTTTCTGATGGCGTCCATCATTGACGACGGTGTGGAGGCCGGCAATATGCGGCACATCTACGCGGTGGGTGCGGTGATGATTGCGGCGGCGCTCTGCGGGCTGCTCTGCGGTGTGATGGGCGGCAAGTACGGCGCGAGAGCGTCCACTGGATTTGCGAAAAACCTGAGGCAGGCGATGTTTGAGAATATCCAGACTTTTTCTTTTTCAAGCCTTGACAAGTTCAGCACGGCGGGACTGGTCACCAGACTGACGACGGATATTACGAATATTCAGATGGCGTACCAGATGATCCTGCGGATCTGCTTCCGCGCACCTGTCAGCATGATCTGCGCAATGTCCATGGCATTTTTGATCAATGCAAGGCTGGCTGCGGTCTATCTGGTGGCGGTGGTTCTGCTTGCGATTGTCCTGTTTGCCATTATCAGGGGCGCCATGAAATATTTCAAGCAGGCTTTTCCAAAGTACGATGAACTGAATGCTTCCGTGCAGGAGAACGTGAGCGCGATCCGCGTGGTGAAGGCTTACGTCAGGGAGGAGCACGAGACCAGGAAATTTAAGAGCGCGAGTCAGGGTATCTACGATATCTTTATGAAGGCCGAAAAGCAGGTGGTTCTGAACATGCCGGTGATGATGTTTACCGTCTATGGCTGCATTATGCTGGTCAGCTGGCTGGGCGCGAAGCAGATCGTACAGAATACGCTGACCACAGGTGAGCTGATGAGTCTGCTTACCTATTGTATGAATATTCTGATGAGCCTGATGATGGTTGCCATGATCTTCGTTATGATAAGCATGAGTATTGCCAGCGCGGAACGTATCTGCGAGGTTCTCGAGGAGAAGAGTGATCTGACCAACCCGGCCGATCCTGTTTACGAGGTGGAAAACGGAGAGATCGAATTTCGGCATGTGCGCTTCTCCTATCACAGGGAGAGCAGCGAGGCGGTACTGCACGACATTAACCTGAAAATCCATGCGGGCGAGACCATTGGCATCATCGGCGGTACCGGCAGCGCAAAGACCAGTCTGGTCAATCTGATCAGCCGGCTCTATGATGTGTCGGAGGGCAGCGTCTGTGTGGGCGGCAGGGACGTCAGGGAATACGATATCGAGACACTCAGAAACCAGGTGGCGGTGGTTCTGCAAAAGAACGTGCTTTTCTCGGGTACGATTCTGGAAAACCTGCGCTGGGGCGATGCGGACGCCACGGAGGAAGAGTGCAGGAGAGTGTGCAGGCTTGCCTGTGCGGATGAGTTTATCGAGAAGATGCCGGAAGGCTACCACACTTACATAGAGCAGGGAGGCACGAACGTGTCCGGCGGACAAAGACAGAGACTTACCATTGCGAGGGCGCTCCTTAAGAAGCCGAAAGTATTGATTCTGGACGATTCCACCAGCGCAGTGGACACGGCCACGGACGCGAAGATCAGAAAGGCATTCGCGGAGGAGATTCCCGATACTACGAAGCTGATCATTGCCCAGCGCGTGGCCAGCGTCATGAACGCGGACCGCATCATCGTCATGGACGACGGGCGGGTGCACGGCTTTGGCATCCATGAGGAACTGCTCAGGGACAATGAGATTTACAGGGAAGTTTATGAGTCGCAGACAAACGGCGGCGGTGATTTTGATGAAAAGGCGGGTGAAGAATAATGCCGGGACCGGGAAGAAGAATGCAGGGCGGAAAGAGAATAGAGAATCCGGGAAAAGTGTTTAAACGTCTGATGGCATATGTGGCCAAAAACTACGGTGTCCATCTGGTGCTTACGGCGGTGCTCATTCTGGTGAGCGTGCTGGCAAATGTGCAGGGGACGATGTTTATCCAGAGACTGATAGACGATTACATTGCACCTATGCTCACGCAAAAGACGCCGGACTTTACCCCTCTGATGGGGGCTATCGCAAGGGTGGCGTGTTTTTACCTGATTGGCGTGGTTTCAGCCTTTGCCTGGAACCGCATTATGATCAATGTGACACAGGGAACGCTGCGCAATGTGAGGGACGACTTGTTTTCCCACATGGAGACACTGCCGGTCAAGTACTTTGACACGCACTCCCATGGAGATATTATGTCGACCTATACGAACGATACGGAAACGCTGCGGCAGATGATCAGCCAGAGTATGCCGCAGGTGTTTAACAGCTTCATCACCATCGTGAGTGTGCTGATCAGTATGATTGTCCTGAGTGTGCCGCTGACGGTTGTGACGCTGGTCATGGTGGCGGTCATGCTCGTGGTGACAAAGAAGGTGGCGGGCCTGAGCGGCAGATATTTTCTGGAACAGCAGACAAATCTGGGTAAGGTCAACGGCTTCATCGAAGAGATGATGAATGGACAGAAGGTGGTAAAAGTATTCAACCACGAGGAAAAAAATATCGAGGATTTCAGGGAATTGAACGATGCCCTGTTTGAGAGCGCGGACAAGGCGAATTATCTGGTCAATATTGTGGGGCCCGTAAATATGCAGCTCGGGAATGTGAGCTATGTGGTCTGCGCCATCGTGGGCGGCGCGCTGGCCCTCTCCGGCGCGACAGGATTAACCCTTGGAAAGCTGGCAAGTTTTCTGACTTTCAACAGAAGTTTCAATATGCCTATTAACCAGGTGAGTCAACAGTTTAATTCGATTGTCATGGCCATGGCCGGCGCGGAGCGGATCTTTAAGATGATGGATGAGAAGCCGGAGGTGGACGACGGTTATGTGACGCTTGTCAATGTGCGGGAGGAGGGCGGAACACTTGTGGAGACGCCGGACCGCACGGGCCGCTGGGCGTGGCGGCATGAGCATCAGGCGGATCACTCCGTGGACTATGTGGAGCTGATGGGCGACGTGGTATTCGACGGGGTGGATTTTGGTTACAATGATGATAAAATGGTGCTCCACGATGTGAAGCTCTATGCCGAGCCCGGTCAGAAGATCGCTTTCGTGGGATCCACCGGCGCGGGGAAAACCACCATTACCAACCTGATCAACCGCTTTTATGACATTCAGGATGGAAAGATCCGCTACGACGGCATCAACGTGAATAAAATAAAGAAAGCTGACCTGCGCCGCTCTCTGGGGATTGTTTTGCAGGACACCCATCTTTTTACGGGGACAGTCATGGAAAATATCCGCTACGGGAAGCTGGACGCCACTGACGAGGAAGTCCGTGCTGCGGCGAAACTGGCCAATGCGGACGGTTTTATCAGGAGGCTGCCGGAGGGGTATGACACTGTGCTCTCCGGGGACGGCGCTAACTTAAGCCAGGGACAGAGACAGCTTCTCGCCATCGCCCGGGCGGCCATTGCAGATCCCCCGGTATTGATTCTGGACGAAGCCACCAGCTCCATTGACACCCGGACCGAACGCATTGTGCAGGACGGTATGGATAAGCTGATGAAGGGCAGAACCACTTTTGTGATCGCCCACCGTCTCTCCACCGTAAAGAACGCAGACTGCATTATGGTGCTGGAGCAGGGGCGGATTATTGAGAGGGGTACCCACGACCAGTTGATTGAGGAGAAGGGAAAATACTACCAGTTATACACCGGGAACGCAATTACGGCGTGAGGAAAACTGAAAAAAGTTTCGGATTGAAATTTTATAATTTCTGTCATATGATAAGGAAAAGGGGAGAATAGCCGACTATAGTGTGGTTAGCCTTCAAATGTGCTTTTAAGATAAACCTGCCTGTGTCGGTCAAACAGGGCAGGTTTATTTTTTTAAACACTGTTTTTGGCTATATTATGTGGGGGGAAAGGGTGTCAACACAAAAATTACACAATATGTAGAAAAAGTGATTGACATTCGACAACAATAATTATATAATTGACTACGTAAGGTAGTCGGAAAGCGAGAGGAAAGATGAAAGGCTTTTTGGACATATCTGAGGCGGAACGGGAGGTGATGGAGAAGCTGTGGGATCAGCAGGACAGCATTAAGCAGTCGCAGCTTCTCATGCTGTTTGAGGCAGACGGTAAGGAATGGAAGAGACAGACACTAAACACTTTTCTGGCCAGACTGGAGAATAAGGGGCTTGTTGAGCGGAAAAACAGAATGGTGAGAGCTGTGTACAGCAGAGAAGAGTATAACTACATGCAGATGAAGGCAGCAGTTGACCGGATGTATGAGGGACGGCTGAGCAATTTTGTGGCAGCTTTTGCCAGAAAAAACGCAATTAATGAGAGCGAAGCACAGGAGCTGATCAAAATTCTGGAAAACAGCTAGAAGAGTAATGGAATACCTACTGGTGATGTCGTTTTCAGGAAGTACGATGACGGCTATCTACCTGCTCTTGCGCAGCCTGTTGAGGGACAGGATCAGCGCGGGATTGTATTACCTGCTCACAAAAGCGGCTCTTTTGTATTATCTGGTTCCACTGCCGTTTTTGAAAAGGTGGTACGGGGCAGCGATTCAGACTGTCACACCGAAAGGACAAATGAAAATTGCGCAGATACCGCTTACGTGGACAAATTATGCGGTTCATGCAGACGGGAAAATGTATGTTAACACATACACGGGAATCCAGATGGCAACGGTATCTGTGTGGTTGTTGGTTGTCTGCCTTCTGATGGCAAGGCAGTTGTCGGAGTATTTGAGGACAGCACGCAGGATTACCAGATATACAGATACTAAAATGACGAACCGACAAAGAGAATTTGTTGCCGGATTACAGGAAGAGTACAGAGTGAAGCGGCGTATAGCGCTGTATCAGGGAGAGGCAGGGGAGCCTGCTATGACATTTGGAGTTTATAGACCAGTCATTATCTGTGGCAGAGAGACAGGAAGCCGGGAAGCGGAGCTGTTAGTCCGTCATGAAATGGTACATATCAGGCGTCTGGATGCACTTTGGAAGATCCTTTTGCAGTTTGCAACTTTTCTGCATTGGTGGAATCCGCTTATGTGGGCGCTGTACCGGGAGCTCGACCGTGTCTGTGAGTTGTCCTGCGACGAGACAGTGATGCGGGGCAAAACAGAAGAGGAAATCAGGGAATATCTGCGTCTACTCATTGAGGAGGCGCGGGAGGAAGCAAAACCGGGGAGAAACCTGTTGAAGTGGAAGTCCGGTTTTGGAAACAACAAAAGAAAAATTAAGGAAAGGATGGACAATCTGATGAGGAAAAAGAGATGGAATCGATTTGCGGCAGGAATGCTGGTGACGGCGCTGATCTTCGCCAATTCCATGACCACGTTTGCATATCGGGATACGGATCGTGCCGGAAAATGTGTCGCAGGAAGAAATAGAAAGTACCTTGCAAATGGATACCTTCCAGTTTGCGCCTGATGGAACGGAAGAGGATGGAGAGCAGGATTTTGCTTTGTTGGAGGAGTTGGAGATTCAATATGAGGATCAGTTTACAGATGAGGCGGGCAATATCTATCCGGTTCCGGAGATAGTACCTCACAGAGGATGTAGCCATGACTATGTTTCAGGAACGGAGACATTGCATGGAAAGCAGTCGGACGGCGGCTGTATAGTGAAACAATACCGCGCCCAGAGATGCAGCAAATGCGGAACTGTGGTTCGGGGTGAAGAGATCAATGTGATTACCTATAAGGTATGCCCGCACTGACAGGGTGGCGGGAACAGATGAATAAGGTTAGACAGATATGTGCCCGTATTGACAGAGCGGAACAGAGGGCGAAGTTTGTACCTGGCATATGTCTTTTCTAATATTACACTTGTTTCAGTGTAAAAGGGGATTGATACGAGCGGCTTCGGTGTAGAGCCGCTCGTATCTGGTTGTAGGGGAGAATTTTATTTGCCGAATAAATAAGACTAATCCTCCAACATGGATGCGACAGCGTCTTCGGCATTGTCAAAGGGCCCGTTAAGATTTTTTCGATATCTGCTGTCATAAACAGCTTCCTGAAGGGAATAAGGAAGGGGATTATGTTTTACCGAAAACGGAATGCCGGAATGCTCGATAGATGCATTTAAAAAAATGCGGATAGCGGTCGACGTATCCAACCCGAGACTGGAAAACAAAGCGTCGGCCTGTTTCTTTAATCCATCATCAATACGAATTTGTAATGTAGCCATATTGCACCTCCATTGATTTTGTATCATGATTGTACCATAATTGCAATGATGCGACAATGATGATTTGTCGCGAGCTGCATTGAAAAAGAGATTAAGGCTTGCAGTTTCCGGCAAGCCTGCTATAATAATCTATAGTATAGTAAACCGATGGGAATATTGAAGTATTTGTATGGGAATGGTGAACAGAATGGAAGATAAAAAGAGAATCTATTTGGACAATGCGGCTACCACCAGAGTGAGAGAGGAAGTCCTACAGGAAATGATGCCCTATTTCCGGGACAATTATGCGAATCCCTCCGCGATCTACACTTTCGCCGGGGAGGCGAAGAAGGCGGTGGGGAAGGCCAGGGAGCAGGCGGCGGCGTTGATCGGCGCGAAGCCGAACGAGATTTACTTTACGGCGGGCGGCAGTGAATCTGACAACTGGGCGATCCGGGCAGTGGCGGAAGCTCTTGCGGACAGGGGCAGACACATTGTCACCAGCAAAATCGAGCACCACGCGGTACTGCACACCTGTGAATATCTGGAAAAACAGGGCTATGAAGTGACTTATCTGGATGTGGATTCGGATGGAAAGGTATTGCCGGAGACCTTACAGCGGGCGATACGGCCGGATACGATACTGATTTCCGTTATGGCGGCCAACAATGAGATTGGGACGATAGAGCCCATCGCCCAGATAGGAGAGATCGCCCATGAAAGAGGCATCCTGTTCCACACGGATGCGGTGCAGGCTTACGGACATATTCCATTAGATGTGGAGAAAATGCACATCGATCTGCTTTCTGCCAGCGCTCATAAATTAAATGGGCCCAAAGGAGCCGGCATTCTGTATTGCAGGGAAAATGTGCGGATTCGGCCCCTGATCCATGGGGGAGCGCAGGAGAGGGGCCGCAGGGCCGGCACTTTAAACGTGCCGGGAATTGTGGGTTTCGGGAAGGCGGCAGAACTTTCGGCAGAGATGATGCAGGAGAGGACAGCGCGGGAAACAGCCCTGCGGGATTATCTGATTGACAGGGTGCTTGCGGAGATCCCCTATACTAGATTAAACGGACACAGGCAGGAGAGACTTTCCAACAACGCCAGCTTCTGTTTCCGATTTATAGAGGGAGAGTCTCTGCTGATTCTGCTGGACCAGAAGAGGATCTGCGGATCGAGCGGGTCGGCCTGTACATCGGGCGCGCTGGACCCTTCCCATGTGCTTCTGGCGATCGGCCTGCCGCATGAGACCGCTCACGGTTCCCTGCGCCTGACCCTCTCGGAGGAGACCACGGAGGAGGAACTATCCTATGTGGTCGAGACGCTTAAGGAGATCGTGGAGCGGCTGCGGAACATGTCGCCGCTGTACGAGGATTTCGTGAAGCGGGAAAAAAACGCGGAAAAGTCAGTGTGATGCCTCCGCCTCCCGCACAGTGGTGATCTTCCTCACGCCGGGAAGTTCACTGATCTGCTCGCGTACAGCCTGTGTGTCTGCGCCCATCCGCACGCTCACCTTATAGTTGAAGGAGTCGGCCAGCGGGTTTTCCGTAAAGGCGTCCGTCAGAGTTTTCAACTCCGGATCGTCGGAGAGATAAGCGGACTTAAATTCCTCCCAGGCTTCGTCCCCGCTCACATACTGACAGGATGAGACGTCAGCAGTTTTGGAAATTTCGCTGCCGAGGGCTTCGATTTCCTCCTGAGTCAGATCAGGCTCCATAAAGATGGCAAGCTGTTTTTCCTGATAGACGTTGTAGGCGAGAGAGGTGGAGCCGATGCAGAGACACAGGATGGCGGCTGTCAATGCACAGAGCGCCGCAGGACGGCGGAGGCGGCTTCTCCTTCTGCTGTTTTCGCCGCAGGCGCGCGACAGATTGTCTGCCAGTCCGACGGGCATGGTGATTGCATGTTTCAGTTGCAGCATATCTTTTTCGTTCATGGCATAGTCTCCTTTTTTAGAAATTTCGGATTTTTATTGTCTGTGATTAAAAATATCTGCCGTTATTTTATTGGCGGAGCTCCAGCTTCAGCGCTTCACGCGCCCGCTGCAGCCTTTTCTTCACGGCACTCTCAGTCAGGCCGAGTATTTTCGCAATTTCCCTGACCGAATATCCCTCAAAGTAATGCAGGATCAGCACGGTTTTCCATTTGGCGGGCAGGGTGTAGATTTCCTGCATGATATCCTGCTCTTCCGGTGCAGGAAGCTGTTCTTTTAACGGTTCTATGTCGAGATGGGAATGCCGCCTGCGAAAGCGGAGAATGTCTTTACAACAGTTTGTGGTTACACGGAGAAGCCATGCTTTTTCGTGATCTTTAGAGGCAAACGCCGGGGCTTTTTCCATGCAGCGCAAAAGCGTCTCCTGTAAAGCATCCTGTACGTCGTGGGGATTCCCCAGAAGCAGGTAGGCAGTGCGGTAGAGCATGTCGCCGTAAGTCCGCAGGATGCGGCTGGTTTCGTCTTCCCTTTTTCTGTCCATGAACAGATCCTCCTTTCTGTTGTTTTAGAGGCCTCTCACCTTATATACGGATGGGGCCCTGCAAAGGTGACAACATTTCTGGACGCTGGCAGAGAAAGTTGCAGTAATGCGGCCTGACATGGTATAATTATACATTATACAGTAATGGAAACCGTGCTTTTCAGAAGGCGGATTTCCATGGGGCAGTTGAGAGGCGAGGAGGCAGGCAGATGAAGAAAAGGGGTGTGGTTCTTGCAGCAGCCGTCACATTATGCAGTATGCTGACTACAGGATGTGCCGGTGCGGCAGAGACGGAAACGGCGGCGGACACTGTGGTATTGTCAGAGGATGGGCAGGGCACGGAGACGCCGGGTGAGGGCGGTGTGGTTTCACTGACCATATGGGCAGAGGAGACAAGCCATGAGGTGCTGGGGAAGATGATCGACAGCTTTAAACAGGAGTATGCAGGGCAGGCGGAGTTTGACATTCAGATCGCGGTCTCTGCTGACGCTGAGACCAAAAGCAGAGTTCTGGGCGACATACATAATTCGGCAGATATCTTTTTCCTGGCGGATGATCAGCTGTCCAGTCTGGCAGCAGGGGGAGCGCTGGCGAAAGTGCCGAATGCGGATGAGATCAAGGCGGCGAACGTCGAAGGTTCTGTCGAAGCGGCAAGCATTGGGGACACTTTGTATGCCTACCCTATGAGTGCTGATAACGGTTACTTCTTATATTACGATAAAACCTATTTCACGGAGGAAGATGTGAAGAGTCTGGACCGCATTCTGGAGGTTGCGGCGGAGAATGAGAAGAAATTTTCCATGGAATGGGATTCCGGCTGGTATTTATACACATTTTTTGGGAATACAGGTCTGGAGTTTGGAATCAACGACGACGGCGTGACGAATCACTGCAACTGGAATACGACACAGGGAGAGATCACCGGCGTGGATATCGTCAACGCGATGTTGGATATCGCGGCAAATCCCGGATTTGTCAATCTGCCTGACAGCGAGTTTGTCGCCGGCGTACAGGACGGCACGATCATTGCAGGCGTCAGCGGTGTGTGGAACGCCATGGAGATACGGGAGGCATGGGGGAACGATTATGGAGCCGTAAAACTTCCAACCTATACCTGCGCAGAAAAGCAGATACAGATGTCTTCCTTCGTGGGCTATAAGATGGTGGGCGTCAATGCATACAGTGCGCATGTGGACTGGGCGCTTACGTTTGCGGACTGGATCACCAATGAGCAGAATCAGATTCTGCGGTTTGAAGAGCGCAACCAGGGCCCTTCCAATATAAAGGCGGCGGCGTCCGATGAGGTTGGCAAGGTGCCTGCAATACAGGCGGTTATTGCACAGTCTGAGTATGGGGTGCTGCAGAGAGTGGGTAATAATTATTGGACTCCATTCGTGGAGTTTGGCGAGAATCTGGCGGCGGGCAACCCTTCGGGGACAGATCCGCAGGAGATCATTGATACGTTAGTGGCGGGCATCACTGCTTCCACAGTCAATTAGAAGGGAGTGGGTGAAGATGGGTAAAGCAAAAAACGGGGTAGTAAACAGAAAAAGAACAGTTGGTACAAAGTTGATTCTCCTGCTTCCGATGTTTATTTTGGGAGCCGTATGTATTGCCTCCAATGCTTTTTCTGTATTCAGTATGCATACGATCAATATGGATGTATCGAGAGCTTCCGATGAATATATGACAGGCATTTCCGCACTTTCTGAAATCCAGAAAGAGACGCAGGATATCCATAAAATGGGACTGTCCCATATTATATCCACGGATCTGGAAACCATGATTTCCCTGGTGGATATCATCCATGAAAAAGAGGGTATTCTGGATGGGCATCTACAGGATTACCGGGTTTATCTGACACAGGAGCAGCAGGGAGCCTATGAGAGCCTTCTTGAGAGTTATGAAGGTCTGAAATGGGAATTGGCCAACCTGATGGCTTACAGCGCAAACGGGGATAATGAAGGCGCGTATGCGCTGGCCAACGGAGCGATATCGGATTATGCGTCCTCGATGCAGGGCAGTATTGATGAAATGACGGCGGATATGCAGCAGCGCGCGCAGCAGGCCATGGCGGAGCAGAATATGCGGTATGGGCAGACGCTGGTTTTGAGCGCGGTCTTTATCGCGATCAGCGTGGCTGCGCTTGTATATACGCTTCTCAATGTTTTGCTGATGGTAATCAGACCTCTTGGAAAAACCCGTAACGAGATTATTGAAATCATATCGGATATTGACAACCGCAACGGCGACCTGACCCGCCGTGTTGCGCTGCTCTCCAATCGTGAAATAGCGGAAGTCGGCAGTGGAATCAATATTTTTATGGAAAAGCTGCAGAGCATTTTTAAAATCATCACGGACAATTCCGTCAAGATGGAACAAGTGGTAAATGAGGTGCGGGACAGCATCATAACCTCAAACGGCAGCGTATCCGATCTGTCTGCCATGACGGAGGAACTGACGGCAACGATGGAGGAGATGTCAGGAAGCGCCACGGTAATCAATACGAATGCCGCGGAGGTGAAACAGGAAGTAAACGCCATGGTGGAGCAGACCATGGATATCCGCCGGTATACTGCCGAGATGAAGGAACATGCAGATCATATCGAGCAATCCGCCCACACGACCATGGTATCTACGGAAGATAAAATCAGCAGGATTCTGGAAGTGCTGGAGCAGGCAATTACAGAGAGCGAGAAAGTCAATCAGATCAACGACCTGACAAATGATATTCTGAATATTGCCAGTGAGACGAACCTGCTGTCATTAAATGCCTCTATCGAGGCGGCAAGGGCAGGGGAGGCCGGCAGGGGATTTGCCGTGGTTGCTTCCGAGATCAGCAAGCTGGCGACGGAGAGCCAGGAGACAGCCAACCGGATCCAGGGCATCAACAGTATGGTAATCCAGGCGGTGAACCATCTTGCGGAGAATGCAAATGATCTGGTGACGTATATCAACACGTCCATACTGACGGAATTTAAGAATTTCGCGAAGGGCGGAACGGAATACAGGGAAAAGGCGAACCACATTGAAGGCGTTGTGGGAGACTTTATGACAAGAATGGACGGACTACAGGATACCATTGAGGAGATCGCGGGTTCCATTGATCTGATCGCCCGTTCGATTGAAGAGGGAGAAAAGGGAGTCGGCAGTGCGGCGGAAAGCACGCAGACGCTGTTGGAGGATATGGCGAGCATAGCGCAGCATATGGATGATAATCAGGCAATCGCCGCGAGTCTGAAGCAGGAGACGGAAATTTTTACAAAGCTATAGGTTAGATTTATAAAGTCTGCCATCATTATGAGGTGATCCTGTTGTATGGCGTCTTGTGTACCCATGGCACCGGAAGCCTCTGTGATAAGCTTGAGTAGTTTTATAGGTATACAGAAAAATAAGGAGATAGATAGAGTATTTTACAGGGAAGAGGAAAACATTTTCAATGGAGTATATAGAGATGAACATACAGGATAATGTGCAGAAGGGACAGAATTTTTTGGAACAACTGAAAAAAGCGGGAGTTAATATAAACCTGACAAATGTTGGAAAAAGAACAGGGTTTGAGAAACTTGAATTAACTGCGGAGCAAAAGGTGCACATCAACGGATTATTACAATATATGCCAGAAGTGGTTGCTGCAGGAAAAATGGCAGAGGCGTATACAGTTAAGTTTCCGAAGGGGCTGCCCCATACATTGATGGTTTTAAAGCAGGGAGGATTCGGTTCTCCTATCATAGAGAACGGAAAAATTGTCGGTATGGCTTCATTTACCCCAATGCTCGCACAGGCGGCAGTAATGGGAGCGTTTACAGTTCTGTCGATTGCTACAAGCCAGTTTTTTCTGGCACAGATCAATAAAGAACTTCATAAAATAAACAGAAAGCTTGATGAGATTCTAGCTTTTTTGTATGGGGATAAGCAGGCAGAATTATTAGCCGAATTGAATTTTTTGCAATATGCATGTGATAATTATGCGTCTATCATGGAGTGTGGAGATCAGAGAATAGCCACTCTCGTCAGTATGCAAGCTGCAAAGAAGGTAGCAAAGAAGGATATTGAATTTTATATGAATGATCTGAAGAAGAAAGCAAATCCTGATTCAGATAAACCGGATGAAGTGAGGGATTTCAAGAAATTTTCCTTTTTGTCAAGTAGAATGGAAGAAATAGGGACGCTTGGAGAAAGGTTGCATCTTTCATTACAGTTATATCTTGTATGCAGTTTGATGGAAATATATTATTCCCAGAACTTTTCAAGAGATTACATTGAATATATAAAAAGGGATATAAAGAAGTATTTTGTAGAATATGTGAATGATATACCTAAAATTTACAATAGTTTCAGTATCCGTTTCGATCAGTTTAAAGATACATTGGCAAAGAAGGAACAATGCCTCGACTGTCAGAAGCATCTGAAAGATCTGGAGGTATCATTTGAAAATTATTACAGTGAGCTAAAAGATAAATTAAGTACAATATTGTCAGCGGCAGTCACAGACAATACAGAATACTATATTGAGGCAGGAGAAAATGATTATAGTGTTTATTACAAAGTGTCCTGATTATATGCATGATACGATTGTGATCCCTGTGCCAATTAAGGCATGGGGATTTTCTGATTTATGATGCCAAAAGATGTTTGGGTAGTTTTAGAGGTAATAGACGGTACTGTATTTAGTCCGTTGTTAAATGGAATACTGTATACATTGTTAATTTTCAGATAATATGTTGAACATAGGACAGATAAAGACTATACTATATATAGGAAATGTGTCAAAAATTCAGATTAAGAGCGAGTATTTCTTATAGAAGATATTTGAGATGACATTACGATAACTTACTGGAGATAAAACTATGAATATCTATGAAACTATTGAACATAATATAGAAAGTTTTAAATCAGTGTTTGATTTGGCGGCGATTTGCTACGACTATTTAATGGCACAAGTAGATAATCAATCAAAATTCATTGCGGAATATCTGGAATCTTCGGATAATCCTAAGCGGGATAATCCAAACCACAAGAACCTTCTTAAACTTTCTGATAGAGTTAAAGAACTGCTGCTTTATGAGGGCTATTGGAATGATCATGCTTTACGTGAGATTTTGAAGATAGTTTTTGCAGCTGAAAACAGACTAAAAACTTATGGGATGACAGTATATAATGAAGCGACCATCGCATATTTCCTTCTCTTGGGAATTGATCTATATGCGGATCATAAATCTGAAATTAATCAGGATGCTCCTCTAAATCAGAACTATCAAAGCAATTCATATGTTTATAAATGCCAGAAGACAAGTATTCTTTCATATGCTGCTGAAAAAAATGGTTTTCGGGAAGTCATACAATCGGTTGAAATCCGCAATAATTTCAATTGTTTAAAGTTTTTGGAAAGAACGGAATTAAAGTCAGGAATGAATCCTCCTAAGATGGTTACATTGTCTATTGATAAGGATGATTTTACGAGAAATTCAATATGTCAAAATCAGGATTTGATCGTTGCCAGTATCCCGTTTGGAAAAGAAGAAGTATGCGACTTTTGTCAAACAAGTGGAGGGGGCTTTCGAGTAAATTATTTTGATAGTTATAAAGAAGATGGTATTAATAGAGTGTTGATTTTACTAGAGTCAGCTATTAGTCACGGAGCCAATATAGTTATCTTTCCGGAATATGTATGTTGTCCAGAAGTGCAAGAAGCAATTGGAGTACGTCTGCGAGAAATCTATCAAGAACATCCGCTTAAAATAAAAAAGCTTCTTTTGGTTATAGCTGGAAGTGGTTGGACTCAGGATGATAATAACGTTGCCGCTGTCTACAGTTATAGCGGAAAGTTATTGGGTAAGCATTATAAATATGCATCATATGATCAAAGTAAGAAAAAATCACAAAATGGAAGAAAAGAGGAAAGACTTATTGAAGATCTGGGTAATCCTGGAAGAGAATCGGTTATTGTAGAAATACCGCAAATTGGTAGTGTGATGGCAGCGATTTGTAGAGACGTGTCGAATAGGGATTACACTGAAAAGATAGCACGGATTTTTCGAACAGATTTTCTAATAGTACCAGCGTGGAGCCGATCTCTTCATCATGCTTTTCAGAGTCAGCTTGAAAGTATTACTGCAGCCAATACAAACACATGTTCTATTGTGTGTAACTGCTGTATCCCGACTTCGCATCATGTTTTAGAAAAAGGCATGGTGGTTACGCCCTACAAGAAGGAGACATTGGTAGTAGGAAAAACTAGAATGATACGCCTTGCTAAATTGAAGACAAAGGGGTGTGAAGTTTGTAAAGGATGTGTATTTTGTTTGAAACTTAGTTTTCACCTACAGGATGTTGAAAAAGGTCGAATTTTACGTTCAGTACGTAATCATTCTATATAATTTTACTTCGTTTCTCTTGAAAAAAGCAATGCGTATGCTATACTATAAATAGTTTAGTAATTGTTTAGGAGGTGACTTCTACTAATGAAAAAGCACATGGAATTAGATCGAATAATGGTCGATATCTCTGACCGCATAACTTCAGAAAAAGAACTTACTCAGGAACAAATATTTTATTTTATGAAGAAATTTATAGCTGACAGTGGCTCTTTTTTTGACGAAATAAAAAGCAAATCATATAAGACTATGCGAGGTCTGTTAAATGAGATGTGGCAGTATCGAGAATGGAAAAATATGTCTTCCGAGCAGGCATTTCTATATGGTCAATTGTACGGATGTGTTAAACTATGTGAGTATAGGGAACAAAATCGACAGGAAACAGCGTGGATCAATTCGCTGGTTTCAAAATTTAGTGATTCCAAACTGTTTCATATTATTAAAAAATATCCGGGTATTCGACATAAAGAGCTTGCTAAAGCAATAAATGTGACTCCAGGACGGCTGTCCCAGATTATGGATGATGAAGATATGAACGAACTACTCAGTAGTCGGTTGATGGGACGGGAAAAATACTATTTTCTAGGGGCAAAGGGCGAAGAATTGCTTCATGAATTAGAAGTGCGGAATCAGGAAGTTCACTCTTACGCTGATATACCAATGGATAAGATTGTAGAAACTGATAATACAAATATGTTTTCAGATATAGGTATGATGAAAGTGAAAAACCTTTTACCATATCGCCGGGAGCTGCTCCAGAGTCATTACTTTGAGTATTGCACGGAATTAAAATCCCAGATCTTTAATAATGATATAATGCCAGTAAGCACGAAGGGAGAAAAGAAATGTCTGACAGAGGAGAATTCTTATTACGATCAGTCGACCAATCATTTGAAGAATGGTTTACAGATGTCTTTAGCAAAATAAGAGGTGAAAAATTAGATATTGCCGCCGCTGTATATGAGCAGATCGTATCAGAAAAAGATCCAGTATATGCTTTTCAATATTTTCTTCAAAACGCGGATGATATAATTTCTACAGAAGAGCAGGAAATACCACCGCGCTATACGGCTGCGGAGATTCAAAAAATAAAGTATAAATGTGCAACTTGTGTAAATGGTATTCTTGACGGCGCTCTTAGAAGAAACTGTTCAGAAGATGATTTCTATAATCTGTTATGGCATAGCATTGCAGATCATAATCCTCTGCTTTCGGAAGAAGATGATATTATTTTTGCGATATATATGATTTGGCAGGATGGAAGGATTCCTTATTTCCATTTGGAAGAAGGAATTAGGATGACAAATGAACGTTTTATGGAAATTACTCGTAAAAATATGTTGCTCATTAAAAAGGCAAACTTTATCGTAAGATCTTCTCTGGAACAGCGAACGGAGGTCAGTGCACTGCTTTTAAATATATTATCCGAATGTGAAACACAAGAAGATAAGACTGTGGTTTTAGCTCAGATTTTGGCGCGACTGGAACAGAGAACTATATCCAGAATATATGCTACATTACAATGATCAATATAGGTATCCCTATACTGTAGTATGCAAGTTCACTTTTCGTATAGGGATGGTATCATGATTTGACGTAAATAATCGATGCGTTTCGGTTATAATTGTTCCGATTTGTGGTACTTTTAGTCGCCACCTGTTTTACGGGTGGCGACTTGTTCGTAGTCCTTCAGGGACGAAATCGCCTGCGGCGCAAGCGGAATCAGGGCAATCATATTAAAGACGGTCATAAGCCCCACGCCGAAATCTCCCAGATCCCACACGAAATGATAGGCGGCCAGACCGCCGATATAGAGCATAATGAGGGCGAGAATCTTGTACAGCGTCTGGGAGAGCCAGTTATCTCCGAAAAGGTAGGCCACATTGGGGCGGGCATAGAACAGGATACCGATAAAGGTCGAGAAGCTGAACAGCCAGAGGATGGCGGCGATGAAGATAACGCCGAAATCTCCCAGATGATGATGCATGGCTGTCTGTAAAAGGTCCATACCTTCCAGGCCGTTTGTCAGTTCGGCAGGAGCAAGCAGCATGATCATGGCAGAACAGCTGCAGATTACGATGGTATCGATAAAGACGCCGAGCGCCTGTAAAAGCCCCTCTTTGGCCGGATGATCGATGTCGGCGGCAGCGGCGGCACAGGGCGCGGAACCGCTGCCCGCTTCGTTGGAAAACAGCCCCCGTTTGGCACCGTTCATGATGACGGCGCCGAATCCTCCGGCTGCTGCCTGGCGCAGGCCGAATGCTTCCGCAAAGATCTGTGAGAAGACAGAGGGAAGCAGGGAAACATTTTTGAAAATGATAAAGATTGTCATCAGGAAATAGCAGGCCGCCATAATGGGAACCAGCACATCCAGTACCTTCACGGTGGCGTTTTTGCGAAGCACAATGAAAGCGGAAACCGCCACAAGGATGATGGTTGTATACTGCGGCGGGATATGGAAGGCATTTTCAAAGGAGGTGGACACGGAATTGCCGATCACCTGACTGATGCCGCACCAGCAGATCAGGCCGGAGACGGCGAATAAGACCGCTATAATGGAGCGCTTCTTTGTGCTTCCTTTTTTTATGAAAAAATGATGGATGTAGTATGCGGGGCCGCCGCGGTAGCCGCCGTAAAGGGGGTCTTTCTCCTTGTAGAGCTGTGCAAGGGTTCCCTCGGCAAAAGCGGTGGATGAGCCGAGAAGCGCGATGAGCCACATCCAGAACAGGGCGCCTGCGCCGCCTGCGGAGATAGCGGCTACGACGCCTACCAGGTTGCCCATCCCCACGCGGGTAGCGGTGGACACGATGAGCGCCTGCAGGCCGGAGATGGCGTCTTTTTGCCTGACGCTTCTTTTTTCAGCCGTTATTTTTAACATTTCGGGAAACATCCGAAAAGGAAGAAATCTGGTCTGCAATGTAAAAAAGATGCCGGCGGGAATCAAAATAAGCACAAGAAGAGAAAGGCCGAGTGAACTTCCGCCGGGAAGAGGGATGGTAATGAAATCACCCCAAAGTATATTAAATAGTTTATAGAAGATGTCTACAAAAAAGCTGCCCGTTTTTTCTAAGATGGTCATATTTAAAAACCTGCCATCATCATCGCCATGAGCTGATCACGCTGTACGGCGTCCTGTGCGCCCTTGACGCCGGAAGCTGTTGCGTCAAGATCGAGTTTACTGTTGGCTGCACGCATCAGTTTTTTCTGAAAATCGCGCTTTGCGTTTTCCGCATCTTCCGCCCTGCGCTCGGCGCGTGCCTGGCTGCGCAGTTTCACGGAGAGCTCCATGGAATCCAAAACCTGTTTCATAGCTGTCATTTCATTCATATAATTCATATGCGGTACTCCTGTCTGAAAATTGCCGTGTCTGATTTCTATGTAGAGATTATCGGCAGATACGGGGTAATTCTTAAGGAAAATATTTCAAACAGTCAGGGTTTCAAAGCTGCTGTTTGGGATGTACGCCCTTTGTGTTATCATACCGCCATTGTCTCGGCGGTATTCCATATACATTTTTAAAGGCTCTGGAAAAGTGAAGCTGATTCGGATAGCCCACCGCATTTCCTATGTCTGCGATGGAAAGATCAGTCAGCTTTAACAGTTCTGCAGCCTTGGCCATACGGTAGGAGATCAGAAATGCCTGGGGAGATTTCCCTGTGTTTTCGTGAAATATTTTCCCGAAATAACTTCGGTTTAAGCCGCAGGAGGCAGCGATGTCCTCCACGGAAATGTCGTTTTGGAAGTTCTGCTCTATAAAGGAAAAGGCTTCTTTTATGTAGAAGTCTCGGAGCCGGTTGCCCTTGCCGATCTGCGTGGAGGTAGAGGAGCGGACAAAGCTGTCGATGAACAGATAGAGGTGTCCGATCAGGTGGAAGGGCGATTCCTCTTTGTGGTTTACAATATACAGCATCTCGTTTGCCATCGTTTCTGCGATATCTTTATAGCGCGCCCTGTAGATCGGCTGATCAGGGCTCAGTCCCGCCAGATTTACGGTTTCCCTTGCGCGCAGCCCGTCAAATTCAATCCATGCATACTCCCATGGGATTTTGTGGTCCGCAATATAAGTACAGACCTGATTCGGGAAAATCATAAAGCCCTGACCGCTTTTTACCTGATAGGTGAGGGATTCGCCCTTGCTGTTAGTAGCAAGCAGCGTGCCCGTCCCGGAGAAGCAGAAATGAAATAAGTAGTGGTTTCTGGCGGCAGGCCCGAAAGAATGTGAAGGGGCGCACTGCTCCCAGCCAAACTGGTACAATCCAAGATCCACAAAATTTTCACTCGGAAAAACGGAAAAAATCACCTCGCTCATGCGTCACCCCCATGTCGTGAATCATATTCATGCGGAGAATGCTGCTTTTGGCATTCTCCCGTGTGAGACATAGAACTTCTTCGCGAAGCAGCCTTTGCTGCGAGTGATTAGAAGTTCTTCTCACA
>CAMQTN010000038.1 GCA_947037115.1 uncultured Lachnospiraceae bacterium | reverse complement strand
TCATCCATATACCACAGGTCAGACCGCCAACGCTCCAGGCCCGGATTTTTCAGCCTGTAGGAAACCGCTTTTGTATAGGCGATACGGTCAATCAGGGGATTTCCCGCCATATCGCTGTAAACGGCATCGCTGATATAATTTAATACCGCCTGTCCCTCACCGCCAGCCTTACGGACGTTCTGATCGTGGACGGTGTCCGTCAGGCCGGATCCCAGGGTAAGGATCGTGGTAAAAAGTATGGTTGTCAGAACGATTGCTATAATCGCGATGATATTCCTGCTTTTGCCGGCCTTGAAATAGCGGCCTGACAGCTTTTTTATGACAGCGCCATTGTTGTTGCCGAATAAAATGTCATTCATCGTCCGCGCCCCCTTACTCAAAAATTCTGCCGTCTTCAATACGGATCATACGGTCGGCAAGCTGGGCGATCTCGCTGTTATGGGTTATCATCACCAGCGTTTGATGAAATTTACTGCTGGTCGCCCTCAAAAGCCCCAGTACATCGCCGCTCGTCCGGCTGTCCAGATTGCCGGTGGGTTCATCTGCCAGAACGATGGCGGGCTTGGAAACGAGGGCGCGGGCGATGGCAACGCGCTGCTGCTGTCCCCCGGACAGATTGCCTGGCATATTGTTCAGCTTGTTCTCCAGAGCCAGCAGATGAACTACTTCATCCATGAATTTCTTATCTACTGTGTCACCGTCCAGCTCCACGGGCAGGACAATGTTTTCGTAGACATTCAGAACAGGGACAAGATTGTAGTTCTGGAAGACAAAGCCGATGTTGCGTCTGCGGAAAATGGTAAGCTGCTCGTCCTTCAGGCCGGACAGCTCCCTGCCCTTTACCTTGACGCTGCCGCAGGTGGGCACGTCCAGGCCGCCCATCATGTTCAGCAGGGTAGACTTGCCGCTGCCGGAGGTTCCGATGATGGCGACAAATTCTCCCTCTTTAATAGAGAGGGTTACGCCGTCCAGCGCCTTTGTGATGTTCGGCTCTGTGCCGTAGTATTTTTTGAGGTCAGTTGTCTGTAAAATGCTCATGGTAAACACCGTCCTTTCTGTGATATCGCTATCATAACAGCCAATTCTCACAGAAATGTCACAGGCCGCCGGTATATTTTATGGCAAAATCGGTTTACCTTTTCCACTTATCCAGCTTATATCCTTTCTGTTCCAGTTTTGCACGAAACGCTTCTGCAAAATTAAGGATTTTTTCAATTTCATCCGGCTGGTGTATATTTTTTGGTCCATATTGAGTTTTAGAGCTTGTCCCGCCAATATTCAGCAATTCTCCAAATTCTTCCGAGCCTTTTTTATACTCAAAACATAATTGACGCACCTTTGGTTCATAAGATACATTGCCTATGTTGTCCATATCAACATAAAACGGATCTGAATGTTCCTGTAAATCTGCGTCTATCTGCACAAGGACTAAGCGAAAATCGCTTTGTCTGAATCCGACGATATAATAGAAAAACGTAGTCGTATTCCAATCAAATACAAAACCCCTTTCAAATTTTGACGTTGACATATAAGCATACATGACTTCGTAAGTGTCTCCATCTTTGACCGCTTCGTTAAAAACCTCCCTCATTCTTTTTTTCTTTCTTTCACAGTCCGCTGCATCATACTCAGGTTCCTTTGGCTTTTTTGAAAATAGTCCCATACTGTTTTCCTCCTTAATCTACAAACCGAAATTTTTCTGTGATGCCACTATTATACCAGCCGATTGTTACAGAATTGTTACAGACCACAGGTTTTCCCAAAATTTATCCATGGGGCAGAAACACAGAAAATGTAGAGCCGCTGCCTGCCGCCGAAGTCACCTTGATATAGCCGTCCTGCATGGTGACGATCTCGCGGGCCAGATATAGTCCGATGCCGATCCCCTCAACATCATGTACTTCTTCTTCCCGGTAAAAGCGTTTGAAGATCATCCCCTGTCTGCTCTCCGCAATCCCCCTGCCGCTGTCCGTAATATCAATTTTCACATACAGCTCCCAGCTTTGAACAGACACCTGGATAACGCCGCCTGCCGGCGTGTACTTCACTGCATTGTCCAAAATATTAAACAGGGCCTCACCTGTCCATTTCTTATCATGGGACAGCAGTATATCCGATGGACAATCTACACTGACATGAATGCTTTTCTTTTCGGCATTCAGCAGAATACCGCCCAACGCCGCCGCCAGAGTGTCATAGAGCGGCTGTATCTTTCTTTCCAGAGAAATCACGCCGGTTTCCAGACGGGAGGTCTTTATCATGGCCTGCATAAGAAAATCCAGCTTGTCAAGCTGGCCGCTGGAAGCCTGCAAAAATTCCCTCTGTTTTTCCTCTGGCACAGGCTGTTCCAGCAGTGTGGCATTTATCATTTTCAGATTGCTGACCGGCGTTTTCACCTGATGGGATATGTCAGAGATCAATTCCTGCAAGTCGGCCCGTTCTTTTGCTATGCTCATCCGGTTCTCCCGCAGGACTTCATACAGGCGCGTCAGCCGGTGATTAATTTTGTAAAATAGATTTTCTGCCTCATAGATTTCTGGCGGTGGCGCTTCCCCGTCCAGCATATCTTCTATCGTCCGGCACAGGTTGTCCGAAAACAAAACCAGCTTGTGGCGGAGAAAGGCCACAAAAGCGGCAGCACAGGCAAGCACCAGCGCAACGAACAGCAATCCCAGCCACACGACTGCCGGATTTTTGGTAAGGAGGGCAGCCAAAGCGACGGCAGCAGCAGCGATCACACCTAAAAAAACTGCACCTGCCGCACAGACACGGTTGATGGAAAGTTTGTCCCCATTCACTTTTTTATCCCTCCAATCCACATGTAGCCCATTCCGTAGACGGTCTTGATATATTGCAGGCCGTTTACTTCAATTTTTCCCCGGATACGGCTGATCGCTACTGTCAGTGCGTGTTCATCCACAAAATTTTCATCTGCGTCCCACAGTTTTTCAAGAAGTCCCTGTCTGGTCAGAACAATTTGCGGATTTCTTACAAACACTTTCAGCAAACGATATTCCATCGGTGTGAAGCTAACCGGCTCCCCGGCGAGGACGGCGGTCAGTTCCGAAAAATTGATGGACAGCGTACCATCTGTATAGCAGTCACCGCCTGTCTGCTTTTGGATGCGGGCCAGCAGCGCCGAAACCTTTTTGCGGAATACGCTGACAGGGAACGGCTTTGTAACATAGTCGTCCGCTCCCAGTTCAAAACCTTTCAGCATATCGCGCTCCATATCGTTTGCGGTCAGGAAAATCACGGCGGTATCTGGACGGCGCTCTTTGATTTCCCCGCAGAAATCAAAGCCGTTTCCGTCAGGCAGATTGACATCAAGCACGATCAGATCATAGTCCTGTGCTTCGCAAAAATTGACTGCTGCTGATTTTGTCATGGCAGCGTCCACAGTGTAACCCGCCGCTGAAAGATTGTAACAAAGCGTATTGTTCAAAAGACGGTCATCTTCAACCACTAAAAGCCGCATATGCTCACTTCCTTTTTAATCAGAATAACATGAAAATGTCACAGAAATCTCACTACAGTTTTCATACCGCTGCATATAGCTTCATTTTACGAAGATACCGCGTGCGTAAATATTGAAGATTTGACGTTATAAGAAGTAAGTTTTTCCATTTTTGTTAAAAAAATGCTCCACCGGCGCAGCCCGATGGAGCATTTATATTGCAATCGGCTCAGATCGTCACCAGCTCATACTGATCCGTCCCCAGCCCAATCTTCACTGCATGTGCGATACAGGACTTCCACTCTGTGTCAGGGTGGGTCATAAAGAAGTGGTCATGCCCTTCCCCGTTTCCATGCTTATGCAGGTTTTCTCCCAGCACACTGTCCTCCACCGGGTCCATCTTGTTACAAAGATCGGCGCAGGCCTGATCCAGCGCAACCGGATCGAAGGACGCCAGCATACCCACATTGGGGATGATCGGGATATCATTCTCCGCATGGCAGTCGCAGTTCGGAGACACGTCACAGATCAGGGAAACATGGAAACACGGTTTATCCTTGCAGACTGCCCACGCATATTCTGCCATTTTATAATTTAACATGGCGATGGAATCCTCGAAGCTCGCCGCAATCGCATCCTTCGGACACACCGCAAGGCAGCGCCCGCAGCCCACGCACTTGTCATGGTCAATATGCGCTTTGCCGTTCTCAAGGATGGGCGCGCCATGGGCACAGATCCTGTCGCATGCACCACAGCCCACACATACCGACTGGTCAACTTCCGGTTTTCCGTCGCAGTGCTGTTCCATCTTGCCCGCTCTGGACCCACATCCCATACCGATATTTTTAAGCGTGCCGCCGAAGCCCGCCATCTCATGCCCCTTAAAATGAGTCAGGGAGATAAACACATCCGCATCCATAATCGCGTGGCCGATCTTCGCCTCCTTCACATACTCACCGTCTATGGGCACCAGCGTCTCGTCCGTCCCCTTCAGGCCGTCTCCGATGATCACATGGCAGCCTGTCTGATAAGGAGAAAACCCGTTCACATAAGCCGTCTCCAGATGGTCAAGGGCGTTCTTACGGCTTCCCACATAGAGCGTATTACAATCTGTCAGATAAGGCCTGCCGCCCATCTCCTTCACATAATCCGCCACCACTCTCGCGTAATTCGGGCGCAGGAAGGCCAGATTCCCGTATTCGCCAAAATGAATTTTGATGGCCGCGTACTTATCCTGAAAATCGATGTTTTCAAACCCAGCCGTCTTCATCAGCCGGTGAAGCTTCTGCAACAGGTTCTCATGCTCCGTCGCTTTAAATGATGTAAAATATACCTTCGCCTGTTCCATATTCGATATGCCTCCTTCTTAATCTCATAATGATGTCCAAAAATCAGTCAAAGCGTTTAAATCTCTCTATCATGACCGCATACTGTTCCTTAATTTTCAGATAGAGACCGATGGTATTTTCCTTCTCCTTCTCAAACTCCGCAATGATGGTATCATAATTCTTCTCAAGAGCTGCCACCACATTTCTGTTGATTTTTCCCTTATCCGCATCGGAGTTCATGATATCCAGAATCTTCTCTTTGCTGAAAGCCTCCTTATAGCTGCGCTTGCCGTAAAGAGCGCTCAGGATATCCGCCACCGCAATGATCTGCTGCGGCAAAGACAAATCCGCCGCCGACAGTCCCTTATGGTATCCCGTCCCGTCCAGTTTCTCATGATGCCGCACCGCAATCTGCAGCACGGCGTCGTCCACAACGCCCTCCAGAATCATCTCCGTGATCCGCACATGGGCTTTCATGACCTTCATCTCATCGTCACTCAACCGCCCCGTAGACTCCAGAATATGTAAGGGAATCGCTATCTTGCCAAGATCGTGCAGCAATGCCCCGTAATGCAGGTCCCGCAGATCCTTGCCGGAAACTCTCGCAAGCCTGCCCAGCTTTTCCGCAAAATTCACTGTTGCCAACGTATGAATCACCGTATGTTCGCTTCTGAAATCAATGGTGTAGACCAGCATTTCCAGAAAGCCCTTTTTATACTGCTCGGAAAAAGCCCGTTTCGCCAGAAGTACGTCCAGCTCTTCCCTGTATTTTCCGCTCACCAGATTCTCCGTGATACCATAACACTTCTCTGCCTTATGGAACAGCTCCAATGCTGCGCCGGAAAATTTGATATCGCGGTACTTTACGAAATAGTCAGGCTCCAGCTTCTCATCCTTCAAATGCAGGACCGTGTCCATCTTATCCGCCAGGTTCAAAAGCTCGATGACATGCAGGTAACGGCTCTGTATCATGCTGTAACGGTTGTAGTCCAGATGATGATAGAGCACAATCTCCGCCCTGTCCCCGATGGGGGACAGATATTTCAGGAATAGGAAACCGTAGATCGAATGGGGCCACAGGTTCTTCGTCTCAAAATCCGACACATTCTTGACGTTATCCTCTTTATAGAGACCAATATCGTGCAGAATACCGAGCATGGTGTAGTCCACAAGCTCCTGCTCCGTATAATTCTGCTCCGTGTATGTATTCTCATATTCCATCATCTTATACAGGATATAGCCCGTTATTTCCCCATGATGCATGATCTTATTGTTAATGATGCCGAGCGTTTTCCTGATAATTTCATTGACATCCTTGCTGCTGATAATGCTCATTTGCCTTTGCCCTTTCCTGTGTATAGGGGTATTCTAACATCAATTTATCATTTTGTCCTCATTTTCTCATAACAATTCAATTTTATCCGTTTCTTTCATGGCTTCCTCCAAAATTTCATCGGACCTTTGCCCGTTAACGCCGCGGGAAAAGTAAATGTGAGCTTCGCTGACGCTTCCTTTCCCTTGCGGCTATTATATCACAGAATTTTCCTTCTGTAAAAACGTAAATTTTGCATCTGGATTTACAGGTTTCCACTTTCTGCATATTGCCAAACATACGTTCCTGTAGTATGCTTATTTCAGAAAGGAGGCCGACATGAGCCGCACTTATCTCTGCATTGATTTAAAATCCTTTTATGCCTCGGTAGAATGTGTCGCCAGGGATCTTGATCCCATGACCACAAATCTGGTAGTGGCAGACCCGGAAAGAACTGAAAAAACCATCTGCCTGGCGATCACACCCGCCATGAAAGCCCTTGGCGTCAAAAACCGGTGCCGCATTTTTGAGATTCCGAAATCAGTGGACTATATCGTGGCCCCGCCCCGTATGCAGAAGTATGTGGACATCTCCGCAGACATCTACAGCATTTATCTGAAATATATCGCAAAAGAAGATATCCATGTCTACTCCATCGACGAAGCATTCATGGACGTGACAGACTATCTCGCCCTCTACCGGCTCTCCGCCAGAGAGCTCGGCTTTCAGATTATGCAGGATATCTACGAACAGACCGGCATCCGCTCCTCCTGCGGCATCGGCACAAACCTTTACCTGGCAAAGATCGCTCTGGATATCACGGCCAAGCACGCCGACGATTTTATCGGTGAGCTCACCGAGAAGCGTTATCGGGAAACCCTCTGGGATCACAGGCCCCTCACGGATTTCTGGCGCGTGGGCGCTGGCACCGCCAGACGGCTTGACGCCTTCGGCATCCGCACCATGGGAGACATTGCCGGCGCTGACGAAAACCTTTTATACCATCTCTTTGGCGTGGACGCGGAGCTTCTGATCGATCATGCCTGGGGGCGGGAGCCTGTCACGATCCACGATATCAAAACCTACCGGCCCCGCACCAACTGTCTCACCAGCGGTCAGGTACTTGGCTGTGATTATCCCTATGACAAGGGACTTCTGATCGTCAAGGAAATGATGGATCTTCTCTGCCTTGATCTGGTGGAAAAGGATCTGGTCACCCGTTCCATCACGCTTCATATAAGCTATACAGGACGGTTAAACGCCCCCTCCGCGCACGGGACGGTCAACCTGGATACCGATACCAACTCGGATCTCATCATTCTCCCCGCAGTGGCAGATCTCTATGAGAAAATTGTCAACCCGGAATGGTCCATCCACCGCGTCAACATCACCTGCAACCACGTTATGCCGGAGGCATACCACCAATACAATTTTTTTATAGATGCACAGGAACTTGAGAAAAACCGGGAAGTACAGAAAGCCGTTATCAGCATTAAAAACAAATTCGGCAAAGACGCCATTCTGAAAGGAATGAATCTGGAAGAAGGCGCAACCACCAGAGAACGGAACCACCAGATCGGAGGACACCGAAGTGGCGAATAAACCAAAAAATAAAATGCCCATAGAGGAGAGGGCCAAACAGTTCGTGCCCTTTGCGGCACTGCGCGGCCTGCCTGACGCTCTGGCCGCAAAGGAGAAAGTGCTCGTCCCCAAAATCGAGCTCTCCCCGGAAATGGCTGAGGAGCTCGACCGCCAAATGCACCTGATCGCCAAAGGAAAAATGGCTTCAGTCGTCTATTTTCATAAAGGGGAATATATCAAAATAACCGGTCTTGTGGCCCGCATCGACCAGACCAGCCGCATGCTGCAGATCGTAAACACGAAGATTCCCTTTGAGGATATTTTACAAGTAGAATGAAAGGATTCATTTCCGCTTCGCCACCACAACAAGCCTGCCGTCCTCTTCATGATAAGCGCAGGTGGACAGCATCAGTAACGTATCTTTGTACACTGCGCTGACACCTGTATCATAGAGCGAGCTCTCCTTTACGTTCCCGTAAAACTCCTGAAACGCTTCCTCCGTGTCGGCCGTATAAAATTCATAATATCGGAAACCCTCCTCCCCCTCCTTGTAAACACGGGAAAGAAACACCGCCATAATCTCATATTCACGCTCCTCGTAAAGAGAGTCGAACTGAAGAACCGGGTGCTCTTTGTAATACTCCTCGCTTCTGTACTCGTCAAGACCGCCGAACATCGTCCCGTCTTTCATGTTATGCCCATATATGATAAAGCAGTCTCCCGGCGTGTTCACATCAGCGATATCTTTTACAAACAGGCACCCGTGTCTGTCCTCCTCCCCGTAAAAATCATGGTGAAGATAATATTCATTGTCTGCTCCCTGCATGACCGGATAGTCAATTACCGTTCCAGGAATCGTAAGCCACCCGACCATATCCTCATTCTCTGTATGGAGCTTCGCATATTTTTTCAGCATCACCGGCATCTTTGACGCAGCTTCAGCGGCTGCTTCCACAGCCGCCTGCATATAGCCGCTCGTTTTCCGGAAATCAACGCTGTCCTCCACCGTCGCCGTCTCGTCCGCCCTGTCAGTTTTACCTGCACGCTCCTCCTCTTCGACAGCGGCGCGAAGCGCCTCCTGCTTTCTCTGGTAATCCAACGTAAGATGGTATTCCCATCCGATCCTGAGCATACACACTGTAAAAATTGCAAGGAGCCCCGCCCTGACTGCCCGATACCTGCTTTTTCTTTTCATTTCTTTCCACGCCACGTCATTTATCCCTTCAAGCAACTCCGATGACACTGAAATTATAACACACTGCCCGCCGGATCACAATGACACGTCAAGTTCCTCTCCGGCCAGCCGCATCAGTGCAGAGTCCGACACTTTTAGCGCCGTGTCTGTAAGGACTCCTAAAAACTTCTGATCATACCGCGAAAAGCTCATATTGACAGTTTCTCCGTTCCCGCCAATGACATCCAGTGAAATGGTCGGATCATTATTGGAATATCCCTGACAGTTGTACTCCACCCTGTCTACCGTACCATCCATCAGCTTACATTCCTCCGTTTTCTTTTTGGCCAGTTCCGCATATAATTGACAGTCCTTTTCCAGGGCTGCGTCATAGCCGAGAGGGACGCTTGCCTCTAACTGTCTGCCATAACAGACACTGAAAAGCTCTCCTGTCACAGCATCTATCTGGTATGTCCATCTTGTGGCCTCTGGCGTCTGCTCCCTCTGAAACAGAACATCGCCTGTCCAAAAGGCACGAGGGAAGGTTACGGTTCCCGGAGAATACATCATGTATACATAAGCGCCTTCCAGATCCAGCCCGTAGATATCCCTCAAATACTGCGCTCCCGTTTCGGCCGCCTCCTCCATCGTCAGATCCGTGTCCGTAGGCGTTCCTGTATTCAGACTGTCCATACTTACAGAATAGTTTACTTTTCCACCGCTTTCCTCCCTGGTTTCAGACTTTGGCAATGCTGTTTCCGAACCGTCCGAAACCTGATTGCCGGACGGAACCTGATAGCTGGTCGGAATGGCCTCCACCTTTCCATTGTTCGCCGCCAGAGTCACTTCTGCCGCCGCGTTAAAGAGAATCATACCCGCGCCGATCATGGCAAATGCCGTCGCTGTCAGTTTTAAAATGTTTTTCTGTTTCATAAGTAAAACTCCTTTCTGATTGTTTTGATGAATACAGAATAAAACTTTTCTGTATCAAAAAAACATCAGAGTTATTATGAACTTGTAAAATAATTCGTTTTTCTGAAAAATTTTTCCTTACGCAGGAAACGACAGCTTCACGGTCGTTCCTGCTCCCGGTTCAGAGACAAACGACATATCCGCATGATGAATCCGCATGATTTTCTCACAGATCGAGAGCCCAAGCCCCGCCCCGCCGGCGGCACGGCTGCGCGCCTTATCGACACGGTAAAAAGCCTCTTTTATATGGGACATCTGCTCCGCCTCCATACCGATCCCATGATCCTTTACCTCCACTACAATATTAGATTTCTCCGAATAAGCAAAAATACGGATTTCTTCCTCCGGCCTGCTCGCCTTGATTGCATTATCAATCAGGTTATTCGTCAGGATCAGAAGCTGTTCCATATTTCCCCTGACCACAAGATTTTCAGACAATTCATAGGTCAGCCTGATTCTCTTTTCCGCTGCCCTCATATGCATAGCCTTTTCAGACTGCACAAAAAGCTCCTTCACAGGGCAGTCACTGTCTTTCATCTCGTCCCTGCGAAGCAATGCCATATCCAGAAGCTGATATGCCATATTCTGAAGCCTGCTGCATTCTGACATGATAAACTGCGTACATTCATAGCGTTCTTCTTCCGACATATGCGCTTTTTGGATATATTCCGCATATCCGTAAATGGCTGTCAGCGGAATCCGCAATTCATGGGAAAAGTTGTCAATAAACTGCTGTTTCTGCTCCGCGGCGTCCTCCAGCTGTTTGATCTGTATTTCCACCTGTCTGGCCATCAGGTTAAAATTGTGCGCAACACTGGATATTTCATCCTTTCCGTGCACCGGAATCCTGCTGCCATAATTTCCGTTCGCTATTTTCGTCGATGTACTGGAAATCTGCCTTAGCGGGCGAAATATAATATTCAGAAACTGAAAGAGTAAAAACGACATCGTGAATATTACCGCAGCGCCCGTAAGAAAAAGAATATTTTTCGTATGACGCCACGACTGGATGGTATCGCCCAGGTCTCCAATATACATAAGCCCGTAATCCTGCCACGGAGCCGGAAAAATACCGTAAACGCAGAGGACAGGGTGATCCCCATTTTCCATATAGACAAGCCTTTCCTGACTGTATCCTGTATCCGGCGGCAAAATCATGTTTTCTTCCAATGCAAGTGCCGGGCTTTCATAAATCCATTCCCCTGAAAAAGCCACCGCAAGTCCGTTTCCCTTTCCCTGCAGATACCGGGAATACAGCCGCATCAGGCTATCTATATTTTCCTCCACATGATTCCCCCTCTGCTCCAGTGCCTGCATATCCCCAATCAGGGAAGATGCGATGACATAGTGCTCTGCCAGGCATTTGTCACGGACAGCAGAGAGTTTATCCTTCAGGATAGCAGTTGAAACAATCAGGATCATGGAATTGAGAAATACGATAAAGAGAATCAGCGCAACGAAGAAAATTTTCTTTTTCAAACCTGCACCTCCAATCGGTATCCCAGCTTATACACTGTCCTGATCTGTTTTTCCAGGTGCAGTTTACGTCGCAGTCTCTGTATATGGACATCCACGGTGCGGGTTCCTCCGTCAAAATCATATCCCCACACCATATCTAACAGCTTTTCCCTGGAAAGGGCAATGTTACGGTTTCTGATTAATACCTCCAGCAGTTCATATTCCTTGGGTGTACATTCGACGGCTGTTCCTTTCAGGAAAACTTGGTGTCTGTCAAAATCACATTTCAGGTCGCCCATGATAAATTCTGCCTCCACTTTTTTCGTCCGCCTGAGCACCGCTTCCACCCTTGCCGCCAGTTCCAGCATCTGAAAAGGTTTTGTCAGATAATCATCCGCCCCCATAGCCAGTCCTTTCAGTTTATCGGTCAATTCACTTTTCGCCGTCAGAAAAATAGTGGGCGTACCGGAAGCTCTTTCAAACACCTGATAGCCGTCCAGTCCGGGCAGCATAATGTCCAGTACAACCAGATCAAAACTTCCGTTTTCCAACAATTCCGCCGCAGATAATCCGTCGAAAGCCTGCGTGCAGCGGTGCCCTGTAAGACTTAGATTCCTGCGTATCAGTTCATTGATGGAAGGTTCGTCCTCCACAATCAGTATATCAGCCAATTTTTATCCACTCCCCTGTCAAATAATAAAAAGTATATCACAAAAATGTTTCAGAATTGTAAATTTAACAGCCCTCAGCCGTCCGGCAAGCGTATTTCCTGTTGTTTTTTGGATCACATTTTTGTGACGCCCATTCGGGTAAGAAATGTCGCAATTTCCTATAGAATAAAAAACCGGCAAAGCCGCTACCAGAGACTTAACTGCTCGGCAACGGCTTTTTCCTCGAAAGTATGCAGATACTGAAAGATCTGCCCGTTATCATGAACCATTCCGCCCTCCCTGCATTTGTGATGAAACATTTTCATCAGCCGGCCGCTGTTTGGGCTGTCAATCACATACTGGTTTCCATATGTCCTGATATACTTCTCTTTTAACGCGGGAAACAACCGGTCCAACTGTTTATAAAAATACTCCCTGTTTCCCTCTCTGAGCGTGAGTCCCATGCCAAAGCAGATCACGCCGTAAACTTTGGCTTCCATGCACAGATCTAAAATGCCGGAAATATTCTCCTCCGTATCATTGATAAACGGCAGAATCGGCGTCAGCCATACCACCGCAGGTATCCCCGCGTCGCGCAGCTTCTTCAACACCGCAAAGCGTTCCCCCGTCGTGCACACATTCGGCTCAATTTTTCTGCACAGTTCTTCATCATATGTCGTTAAGGTCATCTGGACAACACATTTTGTCTTCTCGTTTATTTTCTGTAAAAGATCCAGATCCCGCAGGATACGGTCTGACTTTGTAATCACCGTAAACCCGAATCCGTGCTCATAGATCAACTGCAGCGCTTTTCTGACATTTTTAAGTTCCATTTCCAGAGGAATATAGGGGTCGGTCATGGAGCCCGTGCCAATCATACATTTCTTCCGCTTGTGTTTCAGGGCATACTCTAATAAGTCAATCGCATTTTCCTTAACCTCAATATCCTCAAAGGCGTGTTCCATGTGATAACACTTACTTCTGGAATCACAGTAGATACAGCCATGGGAACAGCCTCTGTATAAGTTCATTCCGTTTTTGGCCGAAAGTATTCCTTTCGCTTTCACAAAATGCATCCGCCCTGTCCTCACTTGCCTGCGCAGTTTTTCCTGTGTGCCTTCAATTTCTTTATCGCCCAGTTATAATGGCTTGCTGTATTGCTGACAAAGTAAGAGCCCAGCGTACTTCCGCCCACCCACGGGAATACACCTTTGGAAAACAGCTCTTCATTGGAAAAAGTTTCGGCTGACTTCATAATCTCGGCATGTGATTTCTGAAGCATATCCTTCGCCTCCTCCAGGGATGTATTCTGATGTTTCTTCCAAAACATCTCATTCAATTTACCGTAGGTTTTCCAGTTGTAGGGTCTTGGAAGAAAGGTTTTCTCATCGCCATTTTGATTTGACTCCACCCAGTTGAGCAAAAGCTGGTGCCACTCGT
The DNA here is from genome assembly GCA_947037115.1 of uncultured Lachnospiraceae bacterium. Lineage (GTDB taxonomy): Bacteria > Bacillota > Clostridia > Lachnospirales > Lachnospiraceae > UBA3282. Next base: position 17,319 of record CAMQTN010000038.1, on the reverse strand, counting down.
AGAGATGGATTAGAACATCCCTGAGATTCCTGTCTCTTTTCCAGTGGGCTTCCTTCTTTTTTTCATCGCCGGAAAAATCAAACGGCTCTGCCAGTTCCGCCTCTGACAGTCCGTCAATAAACGCATTCAGCGTTTCATAATTCTCAGCCGCTGCAGTCAGTAAATCTGTTTTTGTTGCCGGTCTTCCCATAGTCACTTTTCCTCCGTTATGAATCGCACATTTGAAACTTCTGCTATCATTTTACCGAAGTAATACTGACACCTTATGTCAGGGTTTATTTTTTTCGTATATTATTTTTGCCTGTTCCGCCACGGCCTCCCTCAGACGCGCAGGCGAGAGTATCTCCACCTGTGTTCCGAAGGACAGTAAAAAACCTGTCAGCCAGGCGTCCTCCGGCATGTCTGCGGAGACAATGAAACCGCCGCCTGCCTCCTGACGCACCTGTGTTTTATCAAATTCATCATAGACCCGGTAAGCCATTTCCCCGGGAAAGCGGAGTATGATCTTCGCATTCTCTTCCCCGGGAGGCTCTGTAAGCCCCGGAAAATCACGGTGTACAAAACTTTCCTCCGAAACTTCCAAATCCAGAATCCGGTTTAACTTAAATATCCGCCAGTCCTGTTTTTCCATGCAGAATGCCTTCAGATACCACGCCCTCGCCCTGTAGGCAAGTTTATACGGCTCTACAATTCTTTCGTTGATCTCGCCGTTAGAATTTGCATACTGTATCCTGACATATCTGTTATGAATGACCGCTGATTTCAGCAAAGCAAACTTTTCATTGTCAAAGGCCTTGTTCCCCCATCTGGAAAAATCCACCTCAAGCCAGTTTTCCGAAGGAAGCTGAAACACCGCGGAAAGTTTCTGTAATATCTGACTGTCGGAAATGTTCTGGGTAATATTGATGCTCTGCAGCGCCGTAAGAATATCCCGTTTTTCTTCCTCTGACAATACCGCCTTATCCAGAACGAAATCACGCATCAAATAGATGCCGCCGTTTCTGCCTGTCTCCGCATAGACAGGAATGCCTGCTCCGCTCAGCGCGTCAATATCCCTGTAAATCGTCCTAACTGACACTTCAAAGTCTTTTGCCAGTTCCGGCGCGGTGGCCCGGCCCTTATCAAGTAAATAGTACAAAATTTTAAACAGTCTGCTTTCCTGCATCCGCATTTCCCCAAAATAAAATCCCGCATTTTCACCGTTTCCAGCTATATGCGGGATTTCCATTCTGCATAATTATACTTTAAACAACACCCTGCGCCTTCATCGCCTCGGCAACCTTTAAGAAGCCTGCAATATTCGCGCCGGCAACATAGTCGCCCTCTTTGCCGTACTTTCTGGAAGCCTCGTCCAGATTGTGGAAGATGTTGACCATGATGCCCTGTAACTTGGAATCCACTTCCTCAAAAGTCCAGGAAAGTCTCTCGGAGTTCTGGCTCATTTCCAGCGCGGAAGTCGCCACGCCGCCTGCATTTGAAGCCTTACCGGGACAGAACAGCACACCATTCTTCTGCAGATACTCTGTCGCTTCCATGGTGGTAGGCATGTTTGCGCCCTCCGCCACTGCGAAACATCCGTTCGCCACAAGCATCTTCGCATCCTCCAAATCCAACTCATTCTGCGTTGCACAGGGAAGCGCGATATCACATTTCACACCCCAGACGCCGTGCTCACCGTTCTTCTTCTCATGATACTCCGCATTGGGTCTCATAGCCGCATACTCTGTCAGACGGGCACGCTTCACTTCCTTAACCTCCTGCAGGGTCGCTACATCGATTCCGTCTGGATCGTAAATCCAACCCGTGGAATCAGAACAGGTAACCGGCTTCGCGCCCAACTGGATTGCCTTCTGGATTGCATAGATTGCCACATTGCCCGCGCCGGAAACTGCGATGGTCTTGCCCGCAATATCCTTACCGTTGCACTTTAACATCTCCTCTGTCAGATATAGCAGACCGTAGCCGGTTGCCTCTGTTCTCGCCAGAGAACCGCCGTAGGTAAGCCCCTTACCTGTAAGTACGCCCTCATAAAGATTGCGGATTCTCTTATACTGTCCGAACATGAAACCGATCTCGCGGCCGCCTACACCGATATCTCCTGCGGGTACGTCGGTATCAGCGCCGATATGTCTGCAAAGCTCTGTCATAAAACTCTGGCAGAATGCCATTACTTCTCTGTCGGATTTTCCTTTGGGATCGAAATCGGAACCACCCTTGCCGCCGCCGATCGGCAGGCCTGTCAGAGAGTTTTTGAAAATCTGCTCAAAGCCCAGAAATTTGATGATGCCCAGATTTACGGACGGATGAAAACGTAAGCCTCCCTTGTAGGGGCCGATCGCGCTGTTAAACTGCACGCGGAAACCATTGTTCACCTGCACCTGCCCCTTATCGTCCACCCAGGGCACACGGAACTGCACGATTCTCTCAGGAACGGTCAGTCTCTCCAGGAGCGCATCCTTTCTGTAAGCCTCCTCGTCCGCCTCGATCACAACACGAAGAGACTCCAACACTTCTTTCACTGCCTGATGGAACTCCGGCTGCGCAGGATTCTTCGCAACTACTAACTCGTAAATCTCATCAACATATGACATCGCTTTATGTCCTCCTTCTTGCTTGTATACATTACCACGTATCATTATAGTATGTCATAATAAAATCCACAAGGCGATTTAGCATATTAAAGTGTAAAAATTTTTTTCGTATTTTTAGAAATATTGTACAATAATACCAAAATACTTGTATACAAACTTGGGCTGGTAATCTACATCCTATAACCCATAACGTATCGCCACTCTTCCGCTCCATTGCGTTTCAGCACTTACAGGTACTCCTTCAAACGCTCTATGCTCTTCTCCTCGAAATCCATCAGCTCCTTTGCCAGCTCCACGGTTTCCTTCTCAGCCAGTCCGTTATGTTTCAGGCTCTTCCACATACTGGTGATTCCCCTGTTGCTCCCCTGAATCATCATCTCGGCCAAATGTCCGGTGCTGATATTTAAAGCCGTATTCGCATGAATGCTGCCCTTCAAAACCATCTCCCCGATCTGGCTGCCGCGATACCCCTCCCCGTCATGCTGTAGGATCCTGTCAAGGGCCCTGTTATGAATATCCGCATAGTGCAGGGACTGCCTGGACAGGGTGATAGAAAATTCATCATTCCCGATCTTATCAAGAATGGTATCGATGGCCGTCATTCCCATCTGCGTACTTTTTTGTATCTCCTTCAAAACCATCTCGTCGTCATGTTTCATTGAAATTTCTCCTTTCCACGGTCATTCTGACGTCGTACAGGCAGATGCAGAACGCTTCAGACTGCCTATACACATAAGAAAACAGATGAGAGTAATTCTCTCATCTGTCTAGTTTTTCCATTTTATGCACTTTTAAACAATTTCTACGTCAAAACCCAAAAGGCTGTAATCTTCCCAATGCCCACAGGGATTACACAGTCACTCCTGTAGTGCAGACTGTCGGGCCCGGCTCCATTACTCTACAAACTCTGACTTCACATAAGCGGTATTCCCGTCATATTTGATTCTGGTCCAGCCATCAGCCTGCTTCATAAGCACTTCAAGTTTATCGCCCTTGTAGACCGTAGCCAGCTGATCGGAACTTGTGCTCGCACCCTTACGGATTTTAACAGTTTCCTTTACGGTCACCGTTTCGGTTGCAGTCGTACTGCTGGCCGTCTGCTGCGGTGCCTCCTCCTCTTCCGGCTCTTCGTTCTGCTCCTCATTGGACGCCGTCTGGGTTTCAGAAGGCTCCAGGAACTCGCTCTTAATATAGGCATCGCCGTCGTTATACCGGATCTTGCTCCAGCCGTTGCCTTTCTCCTCGAGAAGCTCAAACTCGTCTCCCACAGCCGCTTTTCCAAGTTTATCCGCCGTCTCACTGTCGGAGGTTCTTATATTAACTACATCCACTGCTTTTACCCTGGTCACTACCACTTCCGGCTCTTCCGCGGCGGTTTCTTCCGGCTCTTCGCCTTCTCCCTCCGCATTCTCACCCTCCGCGTTTTCTATTTCTTCAGCACGGGCCAGGGTCTCGCCCACGTTTTTCTCAATCTCCTCATTCAGCTTCACAAGGAAATCCGCCAGCGACTTATCCTCGGCAACCATATCATTGAAAGCGACTGCCGCCTTATTGTTCAGGTCAATGACGTCCTCCTGCTTCTGAAGCTCACGCATATAGCGCAGTTCATCATCACCCTCGTCGCCATCCTCGTTGATATAATAAGCGCCATCTTCGTTGGAGCACACATAATAGACGCGCATACCCGGAATCGGCTTTTCATAATCGGTGAATTTCAAATCGACATAGACATAGGCAACGTAAGTTCCTTCTCTGGGCCCCGGCTTCGTATATACCTCCAGCGTTGAAAAAGATTCCAGATACTTACTTGTCTCTTTTGCTTTCAATATCTCGTTGGCGTCCAGATAATACACCAGATCACCCATGGTATCTGTATCGCCGTCCACCATCGCCGTATAGTAACTGCTGAACAACTCGTTGATCTCAGGCACCGCATCCTGCTCCAAAGGTACATCGGGCACTTCAATCGCTGTCCCCTCCGTACTGTCTTCCGATGCGACCGCCGCTTCCTCCTGCTCCACCTTTCGTTTATTTGCCCGAATCGCGATCACAATCGTAAGTCCGACACAGACTACCAGAATAATCGGCAGAACAATCTTTGAATATTTTACCAGCCATTTTTTGAATCCATCAAAAAATTCCAGTATACCGCTATTTGACTTATTCATTAGAATCCTCCATTTGCAGGCCTGAAACAAGGCCCCGGAACTCCCGGAGCAGCAAACCGCTCCGGAATTTCCACGGACATATGCACCCGACAGGACTCGAACCTGCATCAAAGGCGTCGGAGGCCTACGTTTTATCCATTAGACTACGGGTGCCCGCCTTAATGTAACCAAATTGTGAGTTCACATGAAATTGTTACAATTTTGTTACATCTTCTGTATCATACTCCATGCGGGCACACTTGTCAAGTAATCGCGACTAAGAAATAATTTCCTCAATTTCCGAATTGTTGCGACAATATCGATACAGCCCGCCGGAAAGCACTTCTTCGGGTTCTACCTGCGACCTGTTGACCTCCTCCACCATCTGCCTGTAAAAAGCATATTCCCGGCTGTGATCGTCAGGAATGAGCAGTACCTCATGGATGGAACTGGGCAAAATCAGAATGTCGCTGTCAAACTGCTCCGCCAGTTCCCCGATTCGCTCAGAATACAGCATGGCGGCGGCGCCAAAGCGTTTTTCCTGATTGGTCAGCACATACATCGGCACGGTATCCGCCTCCCGGATCCACACACCTGTCAGCTCCATGACCAGTTCCCGCATGGAGACCAGAAGTTCCGGCATACTCCGTCTCGTATTGCGGTCCGCCAGTCGGTAGAGGGATTCTGCATTCTGTTTCCACATCAGCATATGCTGTCTTTTGACCGCAATAGAACCGCCCGCTATTATATCCTCCTCCATAGCGTAATAAAAGACGACCGCCAGTCCGTTCCACCTTAAATGAGGCGCATCTTTCAAAAATTTCCTGTTTTTTTCAAAACTGACCAGTTTATAAAAAATTCTGTCCTTCACCCTGTCAAAATCGCGAAAAAAATCCATGTCCAGCTCCAAAGCCATCGACTGTTCTTCATGACAGTTGATAATTCTTTCCACAAGAGTGCTGAGCCGTGCCCCCTCTCTGAATTCCTCATAAATCCCTTCCAGATAGATAGTGGGGAAAATGCTGTCCTCCTGTCTGGTAATGGCAATTCCCGTCAGCTCCACATCATTGTTTTTGGTCACCCGGATCACCTTGATTTCATAGGTATCTCCCATTTTCTCCTGCAATAAATCCACAATATTATCTACAAATGTCTGAAAACCCATATTCTCCTCTTTCCCACTCTCTCCAGGCAAATCTGAGGCTATGGACATAATGCTTATGCTTTTCTCCGCATAAGCAGATTCGAAATGCTCCGCATTTCTCATTCGCGTTGCCCGCCGTAAGTCTTCTGAAGCATCCATTCATGCAAGCATGATGTCTGCTTCCTCAGCCTTCCTGCTCTGCTTATGCGCGCAAAAAGAAAAGACAATATAAACTTCCGTTTATATTGTCTTATGGGCTTTGACTTATTGCCTGCCTTTATACTCTGGACAGATATTCTCCTGATCTGGTGTCGATCTTGATCACTTCACCGTTTTCAACGAACAGAGGCACCATAACCTTCGCTCCTGTCTCCACAATAGCGGGTTTTGTCGCACCGGTAGCGGTATCACCCTTGAAACCGGGCTCCGTCTCCGTGATTTCAAGTTCTACAAACAGCGGAGGCTCGATAGCGAAAACATTTCCGTTGAAGGAACAGATCTTGACCATCTCGTTCTCCTTCACGAACTTCAGCGCGTCGCCTACCGCTTCCGCATTCAGCGCGATCTGGTCGTAGGTCTCCGTGTCCATGAAGTTAAACAGGTCACCGTCCGAATATAAATACTGCATGTCCTTTCTGTCAATACGTGCCTGAGGGAATTTCTCTGTCGGGCGGAAGCTCTTCTCCACCACACCGCCATTGATGATATTTTTCAGTTTCGTCCTGACAAACGCTGCTCCTTTGCCCGGTTTTACGTGCTGAAACTCAATTATCTGATAAACATTACCTTCCATCTCGACGGTAATGCCGTTTCTGAAATCACCCGCTGATATCATTCTTCTGTCTCCTCCTAAACTTTCACAAATATAATTCTTTTCTAGTTTATACTAAAAAAGTCTATTTTTCAACCTCTTTTATAAAAAATATCGGCGGCGGTTCAGCCCGCACTATCCAGGACGAAGTCAATTGCCTGTAGATATCCGTCAAGCCCCTGTCCGTAAATCTGTCTGTCGCAGACCGGCGCCGTCACAGAAACTTTCCTGAATTCTTCCCTCTGTGTAATGTCAGAAATGTGAATCTCCACCTTGGGCACGGTGATGCTCGCCAGCGCGTCTCTGATCGCGTAACTGTAATGGGTGAAAGCCCCCGGATTAATCACAATTCCCTCCGTGCCGTCAAAATAGGAATCCTGAATCCGGTCAATGATCGCACCCTCATGATTGCTCTGAAAAACCTCAATGGTGCTGCCCGTCTCCTTTCCCTTATCAGCAATCATCTGCAGCAGACAGTCATAATCCTGCGTGCCGTACACACTCTTCTCCCGAATCCCCAGAAAATTTAGATTCGGTCCGTTTATCACCAGTATTTTCATTCTTTCTCCCTTCCGCCAAACGCTGTCTCTTCTCTATTTTACCTTTTCTTCTATCTCATCCAGAATCTGTTCAAAGCTCTTGCCGTCCACAGCGATCACAACATCTGCCGCCTCCCTGTAGTAAGGATCCCTCTCGTCTAAAAGCGTCCGGATTTTCGTCAGCGGATCATCCCCCTGCAAAAGCGGTCTTGTGTTGTCATCCTTCAGTCTTTCGTAGATGGTCTCCCCTTTCGCCCGCAGATAAAATACCTGCCCCAGCTCATGCAGAAGTCTCCTGTTTTCCTCCCGCAGCGGCAGCCCGCCGCCCACCGATATGATTTGTCCGGCTGTATTCCCTGAAAGCTTCTTAAGGCAGTCTGTCTCCCTGTCCCTGAAATAGGCCTCGCCGTCAGCGGCAAAAATATCCGATATGGTTCTTTTCTCTTCTCTCTCTATTTCCTTGTCCGTGTCTATGACCGTCCGGCGCAGGCGGTAGGAAAGCCTGAGTCCCACCGTCGTCTTCCCGCAGCCCATAAACCCGATCAGTATCACATTTTCCATGGTATTCCTCATTCCGTTCTTTTTCTTATGAAACAGCGCTTTTCAACTTCTCATAGACGATCTGCGCCTCCTTTTCGGACACCTCCACGCCATTCCACAGCTCATAGGCAATGACGCCCTGATAGAGCAGCATCTTCAGGCCGTTGTAAGCCTGTCCGCCGTTTTCCCTTACCAGCTTCATGAACCGGGTTTCCCAGGGGGTATAGATCAGATCAAACCCCGTATGTATCCGTCTGTAAAATGCCTCATCGTCGATCACCACCTGATCCACATGCGGAGAAAGTCCCACCGAAGTGCCCTGTATCGCCAGAAACTTTTGATCCGGCAGTCTGTCAAAATCCGAAAGCGCCATGGGAAGAATTAATTCCCGACCAACAGACCGGTTAACCTCCTGTGCTGCCTGTTCCGCCCTGTCCAGCGTCCGGTTTAAGAGATAAACCCGCTTTGCGCCCTTTACGGCGCACAGATAGGCCACCGCCCTGGAAGCGCCGCCTGCGCCAAGGAGTATGATTTCCTCACCCTCCAGTTGAATCCCTTCTGTCGTCATGGCGCGGTAAAGCCCTTCCATGTCCGTATTGTATCCCTTATATCCGCCGGAAAAACTCACCAGCGTGTTTACCGCACCAATGGACGCCGCCAGAGAATCCACCTCCCGCAGACAGGGAATCACCTCACTTTTATAGGGAACCGTTACATTGAGTCCCAGGATCTGTAACGCAGACGCGCCGTTCACCGCCTCCGCAATCCGTCCCGTCTCTACAGGAAAGGGCACATACACCAGATTGTGCCCGAACATTTCCGCCAGCGTGTTATGTATCATCGGGGAAAGGGTGTGCTCCACCGGATTCCCGATCAGCCCGCAAGTTCTCGTCTTACCGTTTATTTCCATGCTCTCCTCCCTGCTTTTCCAGTGATCTTTTATAAAAAAACAGCACAATCCACTCGAGCCGCCTCTTTAAGACAATCTGGATTTCCTCCTTCGGATGGATGGGCTTGACCAGATAAGTCAATATCCCTGTCCGTTTCGCTCCCCACACGTCCGTGAAAAGCTGATCCCCCACAAAAATCGTTGTGTCAGGCCCGGTGTCCATCAGCTCCATAGCCGTAAGATAACCTTTCTTTGCAGGTTTTCCCGCCTTGTAGAGATACCTGGAATGTACTTTGTCGTTAAACATTTTAACCCGTGGTTCCTTATTGTTAGACAAGAGCACGCTCGCAAAGCCAATCCGCCTCAGTCTGTCAAAGAGGGCAATGCTTCTCTCATCCGCAGGCGCGCCATGGGGCACAAGCGTGTTATCAATATCAAAGATGACTCCCCGAAATCCTTTTTGGTACAGCATTTCAAAATCAATCTCATAGGCAGAATCCAGATATACATCCGGGTAAAAACAGTGAAACAGCGCCATTGTTATACTCCTCAACATTTCATGTGCAGTGAAGTCCGAAAGTCCGTCGGTTTTCGCATAAATGACAAACACCCTGCAATCCTGCAAGGTGTTTCCTTTCCCTTACTTGTCCAAAACACTTTTCAGCTCTTCCATAAAGGTGTTGATATCCTTAAACTCCCTGTAAACGGAGGCAAACCTGACATAGGCAACAGCCTCCAGGTCTTTGAGCTTGTTCATGACAAGTTCTCCGATTACCTGACTGGGAATTTCTTTCTCCTCCCGGTTAAAGACCTCCGTCTCCACCTCGTCAACCAGCTTGTTGATCTGGTTTGCACTGATGGGTCTCTTGTGACATGCCCGCAAAACACCGGCCTCAATCTTTGACCTGTCATAGGTCTCCCTGTTGTTATCCTTCTTGATCACAATGAGCGGAATCGTCTCCACCTTCTCATAAGTGGTAAACCGTTTGTCGCACTCGTCACAGACGCGCCGTCTGCGGATCGAACTGTTATCCTCCGCCGGCCTGCTGTCAATAACTCTCGTATTTTCATGACCACAAAATGGGCATTTCATCCCGGATATCCTCCTTATCCACGTGTAGCCGTGTGGGAATCCCTTCCAACCATCCACAGCGAAGGCTGTTTGTGGAGAAGCGCTGAATCTCACACGGGTCAATACACTTATTATAGGAGAAAAAAATCATTATGTCAACTATCTTATGGTAACCGATTTGCACATAACAGGTTTACAGGCAAATATCCACCACGATAATATCCGGGCCTATCTTTTTGATATCTTTATAGCAGATCACATAATCCGGCTCATTTCCAAAGAACCCGCACCACTTATTGTCCCCCGGAATAATCAGCTTACAGATCTGTCCCGTACATTCATCAAACTCAAAGTCGTTCACCCTTCCCAACCGCTCGCAGTTTTTCAGGTTGATGACTTCCTTTTTCTTCAATTCCGAAAATAACATGGAAACCTCTCCGGGCTTTTTATTATCCTATGATCCAGCCCGGAAAAGGTTCCAGTTGTGTTCACTCATGCCGGAATCAGGGAATCTCAATATAATCCGCAGAGACATATCCATACTCGTAGCCGTCCTCATCGGGAAGAAGGATCTGGTACCAGGCGCCGCCTTCCACGGCCTCTACATACTCATAGCTCTCTCCCTTTTTCGCTTTTCTGATAACCGTTGTCCCCTGCGTACTCGGGTTATCCCTGATATTCACTTCGGCAATGGTAACAAGAGTACCACCGGCCGCTTCTTCGGTCTGCTCCCCCTCCCCTTCGTCCTGCTGTTCCTCAAGGGTCTGGCCGTCTGCGCTCCCTTCCTCTTCGCCGTCCTGCTCTTCTTCCCCTTCTTCCTCCTGCTGTTCCTCCGCTGCCTTCTCATAATTTTTCGGCACATACCGCTGATATAAATTGTAGCCCAGCACTGCCACAATCACCAGAAGAATACAGCCGACAACGACAGTCATAATCGTCAGGACGTCCACACTCTCCTCATCGTCATCGTCGTCATCATCCCAATCTTCATAATCCCAGTCCCGTCTCTTTCTCGGGGGTTCATCGCGGTAAACAGGTTTCTTTTTCGGCGGGGGCGCAGGGTCTGCCTTTCTCCTTGGCGCAGCCTCGGAACTTGTTTTCCTTTTCGGCGCCGCCCCTGAGGCTGCCTTTTTAGCCGGGCGTCCTTCCCCTGTTTCCGCACCGCAGCCCGGACAGAACTTTGTACCAACCCTGTACAGCTCTCCGCACTCAGGACAGCGCTTTTTTCTTATCACCTTGGCGCCGCATTCAGGGCAGAACTGATCATCCGGAAACAACTCCGCGCCACATTTTTTACATACCATACCTATCACTCCTCAACTATCTTTTGTCATTCTTTTCTGTCCTATACTAATGTACCAAAAAACTCGCCTTTTGTAAAACCCTGACGAATCTTTTTTCCTTAAGATTTTGTGAATAATTTCCTGCCAATCGCACATGCTTGTTACATACCCCGAAAAGACAACTCTTACGAAAGGCTGGTACCTTCATGATACAGGGAAAAGTAGAAATATGCGGCGTAAACACATCCAAACTGCCGCTTTTAAAAAACGCGGAAAAAGAAGAATTGTTTAAAAAAATTGAACAGGGGGACCAGGAAGCCAGAATGGAATACATCAAAGGCAATCTCCGCCTGGTTCTGAGCGTCATTAAACGCTTTCATTCCAGCAGTGAAAATGTGGACGACCTTTTCCAGATCGGATGCGTCGGCCTGATCAAGGCCATAGATAATTTCGACAGCACTCTCAATGTCAAGTTCAGCACTTATGCCGTGCCCATGATCGTGGGCGAAATCCGCCGGTATCTGCGCGACGCCAACTCCATCCGCGTCTCCCGCTCTCTGAAAGACACCGCATACAAGGCCATCTACGCCAAGGAGCACCTGACCCGCACCAACTCCCGGGAACCCACCGTCACAGAAATTGCCTCTGAAATCGGCGTCCCCAAAGAGGACATCGTCTACGCGCTGGATGCCATTCAGAGCCCCTTAAGTCTCTATGAACCGGTCTACACCGACGGCGGCGACACGCTCTATGTGATGGATCAGATCAGCGACAAGAAAAGCGGGGAGGAGATCTGGGTGGAACACATCTCCCTGTCCGAAGCCATGAAAAAACTCACAAAACGGGAGTATGAGATCATCTCTCTGCGCTTCTTCGAGGGGAAAACACAGATGGAAGTAGCCGAAAAAATCGGTATCTCCCAGGCACAGGTCTCCCGTCTTGAAAAGAACGCGCTCAAGACCATGCGGATGTATCTGACGGCCTGAACGCGGTCTGCTACGCAAACTTTGCAATATCGTAAGTAAGCGTGATATCCTTCTCCCCGTAAAGCTTAAAATAATTCTGCACGATACGGTCGGTTACCACACGCACATTCTCCCGCTCCGTTCCAAGGAGCACCACCAGAAACTGGGAACTGCTGTATCGTGCACCCACGTCTACGCCGCGCAGGGACTTACAGATTGCCTGTTCCATGCACTGCATGGCAGTCTCCATACGTTCCAGCCTGACTTCGCTTCCGTTTGAGGAGAACAGGGTAAACAGCAGAAGCTGTGTCTCCTTTTTGTTCCGCTGTGACATATGTTTCACAAAGTCATAGACATGATTAAATTCGTCGTAATCCACCTGGAAAACACCCTGATAGGTTTCCCGGTTCTTGATGGCGTCCATAATCTTATCCAGATCATTCTGTGACTGTTCCGGCGTGCGCAGGATACCAGACTTCTGATAGAAGCCATAACGCAGTCCGTCGTTCTGCTTCACCAGATAAAGCGCCTTGTCGGCCCGCCTGTAGAGTTCGTCAAACTCTCTTCCGTCTGTGCCGGAAATACTGATGCCAACCGAGAGCTCCGCATCCCGCAGCACCTCCACCTCCTGCTGCTTTTTGTGAAAAGCATCCAGAAGCTCCTTTACTTTAGCTTTTACAGTCTCCTCGTCGGTTACCCCGTCGAGATAATATAAGAACTCGTCACCACCCGTCCGGCAGACCAGACTGTTGCCGCAGACCTCACGTATCACATCTGCGGTCATCTTCAGGACAACGTCTCCCATCAGATGTCCGTGCTCATCATTAATCTTTCTGAAATGATCCATGTCAATGAGCATCAGGCTGCCGCCGTCTGCCCGCAGGCTCATGGCGATATCATGTTCACCTTTCTGTTTACTTAAAAGTCCTGTCAGATAATCCATCGGGGACTCCAGAATATTCTCGGAAGACATCGGTTCTCCCAGAATCTTTCCGCTGCCGAAAATCGGCGCCGCCATATCCTCCTCCGGCATCCACATCTTTGCCAGCGCGCCCTCTCTGATCAGTTCCACAAAAATATCCACAAGGTCAGGATCCCACTGGCTCCCCTTCCCCTTTTGAAGCTCCTGCATGACAATATCGTCGCTCAGGCGTTTGCGGTAAACACGGTTGCTGGTCATGGCGTCATAGGAATCCACCAGCCCGATCACGCGGGCCACCAAGGGAATCGACTCTCCCTTAAGCCCCTCCGGATATCCCTTCCCATCATAGCGTTCATGATGGTACTTCGCACCCACACTGACGTTTGGAAACATCTTAAAATCATTCAAAATCTCCGCTCCCATCAGGGTGTGCCCTTTGATCAGCCGGAACTCCACATCCGTCAATTTAAAGGGTTTGTTGAGCACAGCGTCGGGGACGCCGATCTTTCCCACATCATGCAGCATAGCTACATAATAAATATTCTGAATCTCTTCATCCGTCCAGCCCAGACGCTGTGCCAAAAGTTCGGAGTACGCTGCCACCCGCATGGAGTGTCCTTTTGTGTAATCGTCCTTCGCATCTACCGTGTTGGCGACCGTCATGATCGCCTGAATGGTGATACGCTCCATCTCCTTCGTCTTTTCATCCAGCCTGCGCTGTAAATCCCTGCGGTAGCCGTCCAGCTCTATTGTGCTTCTCGTCCGGCTCAAAAGGATATTCGGTTCAAAGGGCTTGGAAATATAGTCGTTTGCACCCACACGGAAACACTCGATTTCCGTCTCCGCACTCCGGTCAGCCGTCAGAAAAATAACCGGTATCTTGCACAAACGCACATCTTTCTGCAGTGTTTCCATCACCTCAAAACCGCCGATTTCCGGCATATTGATATCCAGAAGAATGAGGTCAGGCGTGTGCCGTTCCAGGTACTTATAAGCCTGCTTTGCTGAATTCACGGCCACCACCTTATATTCTCCGTCCAACAGTTTCTGCGCTGTCGCCAGCGTCAGCCTGTCATCATCGACAATTAATATTATCTTTTTCATTTGTCCCCCGTATTAACTATGTAACATATGCTCCCATTTCATTATACCCGCTGTGGGGGCAAAAAGCAAACACATATCCGATCAATTGTCCGGGATTGCGGGGTTAGCTGTCCCGGCTCATCTCCTTCTTTAACCGCCGCATGATCTTCTTTTCCAGCCTTGAAATATAGGACTGTGAAATCCCAAGCAGTTCCGCAACCTCCTTCTGTGTCAGTTCCTTCCCATCCGCGTTTCCGATCCCGAAACGCAGACGGATGATCGTCTGTTCCCGCTCGGAAAGTTTTGCAATCGCACGGATCAGGAGCTTTCTCTCCACCTCGTTTTCCAGATTTTTATAAATCACATCCTCATCCGTCCCCAGAATATCCGAGAGCAGAAGCTCGTTGCCGTCCCAGTCCACATTCAAAGGCTCGTCGATGGAAACCTCCATCCTGTGCTTGTTGTTTCTTCTCAGGTACATAAGAATCTCATTCTCTATACAGCGTGAGGCATAGGTCGCCAGCTTGATATTCTTGCCCGGGTTAAAAGTGTTTATGGATTTGATCAGGCCGATCGTCCCAATGGAAATCAGGTCCTCCACTCCCACACCCGTATTATCAAATTTCTTCGCAATATAAACGACCAATCTTAAGTTATGCTCTATCAGAATCGATTTGGCCTCGTCCTCATACTCCGTTCCGAGATCGCCAATGATCTCATTCTCCCTGTCGCTCTCGAGGGGCGGCGGCAGCACCTCTGCCCCTCCTATGTAATGAATGTCCCCCTGTCCGGTCATCAGGAATTTCGGATTCCTCTGCACCATCTTGAACTGGATCTTACCGGGAATTGCCACTTTTAAAACCATCTTTTTTCCTCCTAGTTTTCTAATAGCCCGGGGTGTAATATCATCTGATACTCGCTATCCTCCGATATTCCTGCATCACAAACCGCAACTATGACATGTTCTCTTTTCAGCATATATCCCGCTTCCTCTATTGCCATCTCAGGCAGCTCGTAGGCAGAGAGGATTCCCCTTTGCCTGCCTACACTTCTGTAGGGAACCGCATGATACTTTTCCTGCGACAGGCAGGAAGCCAGACAACGGGCCGTTTTCCTGCTGATTACGCTCACCGGCACACCGCTGACAGGATCTGTCAGATGATTCCCCGTATCCACAAGCGCCCTGACACGAATCTCCTGACCGAGGGCCGGCACATAAAAACGCACTGTCCGCAGATTTTCCTCCCGCCTTTTCATAAACCGGGAAAGCAGTGTCCGCAGAATCAGATAGGACACCGCCCCCACCATCAGGGTTAAGAAAAGACCTCCGCTCCCCTTCACAATGATTCTTAACCGGTTCAGAAACCATATCATGACACCGCCTAAAAAAAAGCCGGCCGACGCCATGACAAGAGATGCCCTGAAGAGCTCCCGCACACCATATATCCTGTAGGTGATACACATCATACACATACTGACAGGCACAGCAGCAAGCAAAAGCCTGACTCCCACCACAGACACCGGGAGCATTAAACTCATGCAGCTCATCCCGGCCCCCACCGCTGCCCCCAGCCAGATTCTGCGGCGCGTGGCAGTACGCCTCATAATCTGTCCGGCCAGAGACAGCAGATACAGATTGGTCAAAAGCTGTAGGATGAAAACACTGTCAATATATAATTTGTAATACACTTTCCACCTCCGTATTTCCTTTTCATTATAGGAAATAGAGGATGCATATTCTGTCACAATCAGGGAGCATTTCCCAAATTTTTCCAGACATATAGTAACAAAAATCGAGCAGGGTTCCTCCGTTTTCTGACTCTGCTTATATGCGCAAAAAACCACAGGATATTCTCCTGTGGTCTCATCTGCCTTTTTCTGCAGCTGCCTGCTATTTTCTTAAGAAACTGGGGATGTCTAACGACTTCTCCTCGACGGAGCTCTTGATGTCGTTGGTCTTTTGAATACCGATCTGCTTGAGCGACGTCTGTGTCTTAGCCTGTCCGCCCTGTGTGGCTGCCGGCTGCTTCAGTCCCATATTTGCCGCCGCAAAAGCGCTCAGGCCCGCGCCGGTCCCGACCGTGCTCTTACCCTGCAGGGAAGTGGGCGTTATGTATCCGCTCTTAAAGCCCAGACCACTCTTGGCCGCCTTCTCCTCAATACCCGTGGCTATGATGGTCACATTGCAGGTATCCGTCATACTGGAATCATACATGGCACCGAAAATGATATTTACCTCATCTCCCGTAAGATTTCTCACATAATCGGAAGCATCGGAGGCATCCGCCAGCGAGATATCACCGGAAACATTGATAATCACATGTGTCGCGCCGGTAATCGTCGTCTCAAGCAGCGGGCTCTCCACCGCCATCTTAGCCGCCTCGGAAGCCTTGTCGTCTCCCTTGCCGGTGCCGATACCGATATGTGCGATACCCTTATCCTTCATAACCGTCTGCACATCTGCGAAATCCAGATTGATAATCGCCGGCATATTGATCAGGTCTGTGATGCCCTGCACTGCCTGCTGTAACACCTCATCCGCCTTTTTCAGGGCCTCCGGCATGGTGGTGCGCCTGTCCACAATCTCCAGCAGCTTATCGTTAGGAATCACAATCAGTGTATCTACATTATCCTTGATTTTCTCAATGCCCGACAGAGCGTTAGTCATGCGTGTCTTCGCCTCAAAGCGAAAGGGCTTCGTCACTACGCCGACGGTAAGAATCCCCATATCTTTCGCCAGCTTGGCCACCACGGGAGCCGCTCCCGTCCCGGTGCCGCCTCCCATACCACAGGTGACAAACACCATATCCGCACCTTTCAGAGCCTGCGCCACTTCCTCAGAGCTCTCCTCCGCAGCCTTCTCACCGATTTCCGGCTTCGCGCCCGCACCGAGGCCTTTTGTCAGCTTCTCACCGATCTGTAAAAGCCTGGTCGCCCTGCAAAGCTGCAATGCCTGTTTATCCGTATTGATCCCAATAAATTCTACACCATCTATCTCTTCATCGATCATTCTATTTACAGCGTTATTACCCGCACCGCCTACACCGACAACGATGATCTTAGCTGCGGACTCCGCTTCATTCGACTTAATCTCCAGCAAGGTTTTTCCTCCTTCTACTCCCTTATGCTCCGAGTAAACTCATATAGTTTATCATATAATTATTTTCCGAACTTAGCAAGCCATTTTTTTGTTTTTATCTCTTTTTATCAGAATTGCATCGGACGCTGATCCCCCTAATCCTGCTCAAAACTGTAGCTTTTCGTGTCCTCACTGTACTCTCTCATATCCCTGTCTCTTATACACATCTCCGAGCCCACGAGACTAGCGCTCAA
>CAMQTN010000037.1 GCA_947037115.1 uncultured Lachnospiraceae bacterium | reverse complement strand
TTTGATTAATATAGTAAAATGAAGAAATGGAGTTGGAATGGCAGGGGATTGTTTGGCATATAATTTTTTTTATAAGATGGCTTATAACGGAATAGACAGGGAAAACTGGATTGAGGGCAGAGACCCTTTGATTCAGAGGGGGCGCCGGGTAAGAAGCACGTTTCTGAATATAAATAATTTAGAAAAAAGCGGACGTGACTTGCAGGCAGATTTGGAAGACAATGGGATGAAATCGGTTCCCCGTAAATTTGTGAAGTTTGAGAATATGAACTATTAAAAGAAAAGGTCCGTGCAATGTAAAAGCATGGCCTTTATTTTTTTGGAGGAACAGTGATGAATATTTGCAGACCGATTATACTCCATAATGAATTTTTGCCCGCATGTACAGGGAAAAGGACATGGAGATACCGCGCCTTTGGCCATTATGACGGAATAACAGTGAAAGAAAGCATCCCTATAGAAAAATATGAAAATCTGAGATTGCTGTTTGACATATGCCTGGAAAATGAAGAAGACAATTTTATGTATTTTTCGCAGACACTATTAGGTTTTCATGCGGATACGGCAGAGGAAAAACAGTTTTGGGAAAGAAAACTGCCTTTTTTATATATTGTATTGTTACAGACCGCGGATACCAGGATAGAAGAATATCAGAGATATCTGGAAAGCAAAGAATTTCTGGAGAAAGAACTGTCCGGTCTTGGACAGCGGGATGAGATGGAAAATACATTGCTGACGGTTTATCATTCTCTGGACAACAGTGACCTGATAGTCGCTATTAAATGCGGATATGCGAATACGGGCGCCAGGCTGATCAGCAGCCTCCATTGGTCAGACGGAAGCGGCGGGATTATTCCAATACGAAACAGCTACAGTATACTAGGTATAGATCAGTTCAGGGATGTGTCGGTATCGTTATTTCAGAGGATGGGATGATCGATGTGATACAAAGCGTTTTCTGAAAAGATTCGGTGACCGACTTTTATTTGACGGACAGACAGATACATAGATGCTGAGGAGATAAACGAAATGAATAAAAAGTTGAAATGTGTTTTTGTATTGTTACTGACAATTTTACTGACTGCCTGTGGTTTCTCCGAATTTAACGGCAGCCGTACAGGAAATGAAAGTCAGCTTATTATGGAGTACAGCATTTTAAATATGACAGACAGTCAGGAGCTGGCGTTATCGGAAGGTGATATCGTTGATATCGATGTTGTCAGTTTGTCTGGAAGCGTTGATATTGTGCTTCAAAAAGAAGAGGAAGAACCCATATACAGGGGGACGGATGTTCCAACTTCTTCCTTTCAGGTTGCGATAGATAAAAGCGGTACATATAGGGTATCAGTGGCGGGAAAAAGAGCAAAAGGGAGCGTTCATATTTCTAAAAAAGAGATTGATATGGAGGAAGAAAATGCCTCTTCGCTGGAAAGCAATGAAAGCGATACCGTAACTCCTATAGACGATCCTTCCGATTCTATTACCATAGCTGACGGTGAAATGATCAGTGCGGAGTTTGATATTGACCTGACAGAAAAGGAAACCACTTTTCTGACGCTGGAAGTGACAGAGGATATGGAGACTGTTGCGCACTATTCTTATACGACGAGAGAAAAGGAAGGAGCTGTATGGGGCTATTATTCCGGCGGCAGCGAAGATAAAGAGGTCTTTGAGCTGAGAGCGGGAACCGAGAGTGTATATGACATGTTTTGGACAGATGAAACGATTGCGCTGAAAATGGGAATGAATGTATTTTATATTACCGGGGATGATATTTCCTGCAAAATGCACTTTATGCTTCCGAAAATTGATCAGTCCAAGGTTTCTTATGTGGGAGCATATACGAAAGAGGAGGCGCAGGAAAAAATAAAGGAAATGTTACACTGACAATATTTTGCAAAGAACAATCTGTGCAGAATGTATAAATAGTTGTTGAAACTGTTCTGAAAATTTAGTAAAATGTATTTACAACTTGGTGTCGTGCACGGAACATGACAATACAGACAGGGCAGTTTGCCATACAGCGGCTGTATTGCCATGATTTTGTACGGCTCTGGCTGGTAAAAATAGAACAACAGAATTGGAGGGTTACAAGGCATGAATGTTTACACAACGGATAAGATTCGTAATGTGGTTTTACTTGGGCATGGGGGATGCGGTAAGACCAGTCTGGTGGAGGCGATGGCTTACCTTTCCGGCATCACATCCAGAATGGGAAAAATAGAAGACGGGAACACGGTAAGCGATTTTGGTAAGGAGGAGCAGAAGCGCCATATTTCCATCACCACATCTGTTGTTCCGATCGAGTGGGAGGGTACGAAGATCAATGTGCTCGATTCTCCCGGTTTTTTTGATTTCGTAGGCGAGGTGGAGGAAGCGGTGAGCGCGGCGGATGCGGCGATTATCGTAGTTTCCGGCAAGGCCGGTGTGGAAGTGGGCACGGAGAAGGCGTGGGAGATCTGCGAGAAATATAAGCTTCCCCGTTTTGTGTTCGTGACGGACATGGATATCGACAACGCGTCATTCCGGCAGGTCGTGGCGGATATGACCGAAAAGTACGGCAAGAAAATTGCGCCGTTCCATCTGCCGATCCGTGAGAATGAGAAGTTTGTAGGTTATATCAATGTGATTACCGAGCAGGCGTACCGCTGGGAAGGGAAGGAAGTAGTAGAGTGCGAGATGCCTGAGTACAGCAAGGCGAATCTGCAGTTGTGCCGCGATACTTTAATGGAGGCGGTTGCGGAGACCAGTGAAGACTTTATGGAGCGCTATTTTAACGGCGACACCTTCTCTGAGGCGGAGATCCGCGCGGCTCTTCGCACAAATGTCATGGACGGCAGTATCGTGCCTATGTCCATGGGGTCCAACGTGCTCTGTCAGGGTATCTTTACATTGCTTGACGATATCGTGAAGTATATGCCCAGCCCGGAGAACAGGGAGATGGCCGGTATAGATTTAAAGACCAATGAAATTTTTGAGGCGAATTTCGATTTCTCCAAGGCAAAATCGGCTTACATTTTTAAGACAATCGTTGATCCTTTCATCGGAAAATACTCGCTGATTAAGGTTTGCTCCGGCGTGCTTAAGAGCGATGACATGATCTATAACGATGAGAAGGAAGTGGAGGAGAAGATCAGCAAGCTCTATGTGTTACAGGGCAGCAAACCCATTGAGGTGAAGGAGCTGCACGCGGGTGATATCGGCGCCATCGCGAAGCTGACGGCGGCCAGAACAGGAAACACACTCTCCACAAAGGCACGCATCATCAGATACGGTAAGACAGAGATTTCCACGCCTTATACATACAAGCGGTATCGGGCGAAGAACAAGGGAGATGTGGATAAGGTTTCTCAGGCGCTGCAGAAGATGCGCCATGAAGATCAGACGCTTCAGGTGGTAAACGATGCGGAGAACAAACAGTCCCTGCTTTACGGTATGGGCGACCTGCATCTGGAAGTAGTTGTCAGCCGACTCTTAAACGAGTACAAGGTGGAGATTGAGCTCTCCGAGCCGAAGATCGCGTACAAAGAGACGATCCGCAAGAAATCCGATGTGGAGCATAAGTATAAAAAGCAGTCCGGCGGACACGGCCAGTACGGTCATGTTAAGATGCGCTTTGAGTCTTCGGGAGATCTGGAGAAGCCTTTTGAGTTTGCACAGGAAGTGGTTGGCGGCGCGGTGCCGAAGAACTATTTCCCGGCTGTGGAGAAGGGGCTGCAGGATTCCGTTCAGGCAGGACCTCTGGCAGCTTACCCTGTTGTGGGCGTCAAGGCAGTTCTCTATGATGGTTCCTATCACCCGGTAGATTCCTCCGAGATGGCCTTCAAGATGGCGACTATTCAGGCCTTCAAGAAGGGATTTATGGAGGCGGGACCGGTGCTTTTGGAGCCCATTGCCAATTTGCAGGTGACCGTTCCTGATTCTTACACAGGCGACGTTATGGGCGATCTGAATAAGAGAAGAGGCAGGGTGCTCGGTATGAATCCCGCGGGCGACGGCAAGACTGTGGTTGAGGCGGACATTCCGGTTGCGTCCCTGAGCGGTTACTGTACGGATCTTCGTTCCATGACCGGAGGCCGGGGCACTTACAAATATGAGTTTGCAAGATACGAGCAGGCTCCCAGTGATGTACAGGAGAAGGAAGTGGCTGCCAGAGCGAAGGCTGTGGCGGAAGCGAATGCGGATGCGTAACAAATAGCAAGATTTTATGGGCGGATATCCTTTCAGGTTATAACAGGGGATATCCGCTTTTTTGGGAAGGATATCGATATGAAAACCAGATTTTTAGCAGGGCTGTGGATTAGTATGCTCTTTTTTCTATGTCTTGGACAAAGTTTTTGCGTAAAGGCGCAGGAGCCTGTCTTTGAGAAGGACGGGGAAGTGTATCTGATTCAGTCTGCGCAGGATATGCGGACACTTGCCCTGCTGGTGAATAATAATAAAGAAGTGGAGCCGGGTGTGGCGGCCCACAACGCGTCATACCGACTGACCTGTGATATTGATATCTCCGCCTACTGTACGGGAGAGGGTGGATGGGAGCCCATCGGGTGCGGGCGTGAGGAAGGGGAAGAAGAAACGTATATGAGAGAGTTTAACGGCACTTTTGACGGCGCAGGCCATGTGGTGACGGGACTCTATATCAACTGTCCGGGTGGGGAAAATTTGGGCTTATTCGGAACAAGGACTTATCTGTATGAAGACTCGGACAGCGTGGAATACGGAAAAAGCGGGCGTACCGTGATTAAAAATCTCTATATCAGAGACTGTGACATTACGGGGGCGCTAAATGTCGGTGGTGTCATGGGCGGCATGGAAATTACGAGCGGTCTACAGCATGGAGGGGATTTGTATATAGAAAACTGCCATGTGACGGGTAAGATTACGGGATTTGACTCGGCAGGAGGTATCACAGGCGCGGCTTATACCGTGGAGAACTGTAGTTTTGCGGGTACGGTGAAAGCATACAGTGCGGCGGGCGGTATCGCGGGCGTTGCCTATTACATCCGCGGATGTGCCGTACATGCTAAGATAGAGGGGGATTTAGAAAGGCCGCATGGCGGTGATGCGGGCGGTATTGGAGGGATTGCCGTCTGTGTGCGGGACAGTTATATGGTTGGTACCGTGACGGGGACTGACAATATTGGAGGCATTACAGGCAGAGGTTCCTGTCTGACAGGCTGCTATGCAGGAGCGGATGTGACAGGAGATAATTACACGGGAGAGCTGCTTGGTTATCCCCAGAAGTTTGACGGTTTATCCTTGCCAGAGGGCGCGTCAGGCGAGATCGAAATACGAAACTGTCTGACGGATGAGGAAGATATCACAGCTTTTGAGGAATTACTGGAAGGAGCAGGAGAAGAGGAAGAAACGGAAGAATTAGAGAAGGATGTGTGGTTCTGTGCCACCGACTTCGCATGGCCTAATCTTTCATGGGAGAAGGGCAGCCGGTTCGGTTATACAGCGACAGTCACGGTGCAGGAGGGGGAAAGCCTGTGGAAGATAGCCGAGGGGCTGTATGGGGACGGATATTTCTGGACGCAGATTTACGAGAAGAACAGGGAGTGCATTGGCGGGGATGCAAATCTGATTGTGCCGGGGATGGTTCTGGAAATTGAGGTGAATGCGTCGCAGGCGGATTATGCAGCGAAGGGAGATATTTGGGAGCAGGAGAAGGACTTTCTGGAGAAGGGGAAGGAACGAGGCATAGCCAATGCAGAGTTAAAGAGTTTTTACCGCAGACTGCTTGCGGATGATCTGTGGGAAAGTGCGGAATTTTGGGGATTCAACAGGCAGATAAGCGATTGGGTGATTGAAGATTTGGACGGAAACGGGCAGAGGGATATGCTTGTGATGGCGGGCGAGGGAGGCGCGCTTTGTCCCGGTGAAATATGGTTGTATTTCAATGGAGAGCCAGCCTATATTCTGAAGGATGAAAAGAATTATTATGAGGATGATTTTTTCTTCGGTTTCTCTTTTTGGGAAGATCCATGGATGACAGATGTGGACAACGACGGCAATTTGGAATTATTTTTTTCGGTGTTTAACGGCGGTAATGGCGGAGCGGGCGGCAGAGATGGATGTTTGTTCCGGCGGGTCGGGAATGGCTGGGAGGAATGTACGAAGGAACTTCCCAATGATTACGACGTAGCTGAACTGCGGGTCTATGTAACATTTATTGACGTGGATCGGTATGAAGCATACTGTCCTTATCTGGACGAGCGCATAGAATTTGACAGTAAAAACAGTCGTGAAATAAGAGAAGACGAGTTTGGGAGCGTGGCTGGCGCCAATATCAGAGGCTTCTTTGATTTTAAATGTGTGAAATATAAGGGAAAGAATGCCCTGCAGTGCAGGGAATATCTGTGTGGAGAGGGAGGAAATGTACACTGTGTCGGGATAGCGGTGTTTATTCTGGAATGGGACGTGGACGGCGTATGCAGTGTAGCGGACTGGTGGGTAGAGGGAGAATATTGACAGTTTTTTGATATTTATGCTATAGTGAGTATGCTTAAAATTAAATATGATAGAGTATATCAGAAAGGTGGCTTAAGCGTGGGAGTTTTTATTCGTTGTGCACGCACCCGATAACAGGGGCAGTAAAAATCAGATGATTTAGTCTCATGTAGATGGGATTTTTTTGCGTGCGAATAAAAGCTGCCATATTGTCTGCGGGACAGGTGTGACGAAAGTCACGTCTGTGCTGTCTGCCTTATTGCATCGTTTAGCGGGAAGATTCTGTTTACAGGGTCTGTCCTGCTTTTTTACTGCCTTTTTTCGGGAATGGATTCATTTATGGAGAAACCGCAGGGTACAGCATAAAAAGGAGGCGCGCTATGCAAAAAGACAGGAGACAGACAGGCTATGACTATGTAAAACAGGTATCGGATTCCCAGAATTTTCTGACAAGTACAAGGCTGACTGAAAGGGTCGTCCGTATTGCAGGATTTCAGAGGGAGGATAGGGTGCTTGAGATTGGAACCGGGAAGGGACATCTGACAGAAGCGTTATGCAAAAAGGCCGGAAAGGTATGTTCGGTGGAAATTGACAGAGGGCTTTTGGAGAGCGCAAAAAGGCGGCTGTCAAAGTATTCTAATGTTGAATTGATTGCGGGCGATTTCATGAAGTATCGTCTGCCGGAAAATGGGAATTATCAGGTATTTGCCAATATACCGTTTTTCCTGACCACGCAGATCGTGGAGAAACTGACGTCAGGGAAAAAACCGCCGACGGATATCTGGCTTGTGATGGAGAAAGGGGCGGCAAAACGATTTATGGGGCGTCCCAAAGAGTCAAAGAAATCTCTGGAACTTAAGGTGCGGTGGGAGATGGAAATTGTGTACCATTTCCGCAGGGAGGACTTTCATCCAAAGCCCTCCGTGGACTGTGTTTTGATGCATTTTAGGAAAAAGGCGGTTCCAGATTTAAATAGGGGAGAATACCGGGAATTTCAGAAGTTTATTGAGCATGCCATGAAGTACGGCATGCCAGGGAAAGGAGGACCCTTGACGAAAAGACAGGTGACGGCTGCGTTAAGACAGGCGGGGCTGTATCATGCCCACGAGGACGGCGTCACGCTTTACATCCAGTGGCTTTGCCTGTTTCGATGCTATCAGGGTCTGAGGAGAGGAAAACAGTAAACGACGGCGTTCTTTCCCGATAAAAACAGTTGACAAATTCCGTCAGTATAATAAAATAGGAAGAGTATGAGTAAAATGCTTGAAACTGTGGCAGACAGGGCGCTTTCTGCCGCAGATTGTGATAAGTGATTAAGAAGAAAAGCCGGATGCGGCGGGAAAGGGTTGGACAACAAAATGGCAGAAGTTTACAATCACAGAGAAGTGGAGACAAAGTGGCAGAAAATCTGGGATGACGAGAAAGCGTTCCAGACTTCGGAAGACTATTCCAAACCGAAATATTATGCGCTGGTAGAGTTCCCTTATCCTTCGGGACAGGGACTGCATGTGGGACATCCGCGTCCCTATACGGCCCTTGACATTGTGGCGAGAAAGAGGCGGATGCAGGGCTACAACGTGCTTTATCCCATGGGCTGGGATGCGTTCGGCCTTCCCACGGAGAACTATGCGATCAAAAACCACATCCATCCGAAGATTGTGACACAGAACAATGTGGCGCGTTTCAAGAGCCAGCTTCACTCGCTGGGGTATTCCTTCGACTGGGAGAGAGAGGTTAACACCACCGATCCCAACTATTATAAGTGGACCCAGTGGATTTTCCTGAAACTGTTTAAGGCCGGGCTTGCCTACAAGTCTGAGATGCCGATTAACTGGTGTACTTCCTGTAAAGTCGGCCTTGCCAATGAGGAAGTGGTGAACGGCGTCTGTGAGCGCTGCGGTTCCGAAGTTGTGCGCAGGGTAAAGAGCCAGTGGATGTTAAAGATTACGGAGTATGCGGATAAGCTGATCGAGGGTCTTGACACGGTGGACTATGTGGAACGCGTCAAGGTGTCCCAGAAGAACTGGATCGGAAAATCCATGGGCGCAGAGGTGGACTTTTCCATTAAGGGCAAGGAGGATAAACTCCGCATTTACACGACCCGCTGCGACACCCTGTTTGGGGCTACTTACATGGTAGTTTCACCGGAGCATCCGGTTATCGATAAATATAAAGATGAATTGAAAAACTGGGATGATATCTGCGCTTACCGTGAGCAGGCGGCCAGAAAGTCCGATTTCGAGAGGGCGGAACTGGCTAAGGACAAGACGGGTGTGCGTATCGACGGCATGACGGCTGTCAACCCTGTGAACGACAAAGAGATTCCCATTTATATATCCGATTATGTTTTAATGAGCTATGGCACGGGCGCGATCATGGCGGTGCCGGCCCACGATGAGAGAGACTGGGATTTTGCCAAGAAATTCGGCCTGCCGATCATTGAGGTGGTTGCAGGCGGAAAGGATGTGCAGGAGGAAGTTTACACAGACGTGGCTGAGGGTAAACTTGTTAATTCCGATTTCCTGAACGGTTTGAGTGTGGCTGAGGCCAAAGAGAAAATGATCGCTTTTCTGGAAGAGAAGGGCGTGGGTACTGCCAAGACGAACTTTAAACTGCGCGACTGGGTATTTTCCAGACAGCGTTACTGGGGAGAGCCGATTCCCATCGTGCATTGTGAGAAATGCGGTTTCGTACCCCTTGATGAGAGCGAACTGCCTCTGGAGCTTCCCGAGGTGGAGAGTTATATGCCTACAGATACAGGTGAATCTCCGCTGGCAGCCATGACTGATTGGGTCAATACGACCTGCCCGTGCTGCGGCGGGCCGGCGAAGCGGGAGACCGATACCATGCCGCAGTGGGCGGGATCTTCCTGGTATTTCCTGCGTTACACTGACCCGAAGAATGAGAAGGCGCTGGCAAGTAAGGAGGCCCTTGATTACTGGATGCCGGTTGACTGGTATAACGGCGGTATGGAACACACCACACTGCATTTGCTTTACTCCCGTTTCTGGCACAAGTTCCTCTATGACGAGAAGGCGGTGCCCTGCCCGGAGCCCTATGCGAAGAGAACATCCCACGGCATGATTCTGGGTCTGAATCCGCACTGTTTCTCCAATCTTCCTGCGGAGGAGCAGGAGGCCCTTGTAAAAGAGCACGGCAGTGAAAAGGCGGCGAAGGAGGCACTGAAAGAAAAATTCGGCGAGATGGCGGATCACCCGGTAGTTAAGATGTCAAAATCCCTTGGTAATGTGGTGAATCCTGACGATATTGTGACAGAGTACGGCGCGGATACCCTGCGGACGTATGAAATGTTTATCGGAGCCTTTGAGCTCAGCGCAGGCTGGAGTGAGGACGGCGTAAAGGGCTGCCGCAGATTTTTGGAGAGAGTCTGGAAGCTGCAGGATATTCTCACGGATGAGTCCGGTTACTCCGAAGATATGGAAATCAAGATGCACCAGACCATCAAGAAGGTGAGCAGCGATTTTGAGAATCTGAAATACAATACGGCGATTGCGGCGATGATGACTCTTGTCAACGAGTTTTACAAGAAAAACGCGGTGACGAAGGGAGAGTTTAAGACTTTGATCACCATGCTCAATCCGGTTGCGCCCCATATCACCGAAGAGTTGTGGCAGGCGGTGGGCTTTGAGGGCAGAGTTTACCAGACTGTATGGCCGGAGTACGAGGAGGCAAAGACCGTAGAATCCACAGTGGAGATTGTGGTACAGATCAACGGTAAGAACAGGGCTACGCTGACCATCGGCAAGGACGATCCCAAGGACGATGTGATTGCCAGGGCTAAAGAGACGATTGCGGATAAGTTGACGGGGACGATTGTAAAAGAGATTTATGTGCCCGGAAGACTTGTCAATATCGTGCAGAAATAAGGGCATTTTCTATGGGCGTATTAGCGACACTGCTGACAGCGATGAATATTTCTGCCTGTATCATGACAGCGGCATGTCAGGGAGGGCCGATGCAGAGTGAACTGTTGCAAATGGCAGTCATGTTGTCGAGAGAAGATGTTAATAATATGTATCTCGACAGAGGCAAGGTGGAAGATTACAATGGGGATGGCGTGCCGGAAGTTTATCTGACGGCAGGCGGCGGCTGGCATTATCTGGTGTGTTATTATCTGGATGGCGAGATGCGGACGGTAGAAGGACTGGAGCCATGGGCGTGGTCAAGCGACCTGTATATTACGGCGGATGGACATCTGGTGTTATATACATGGCCGCATACCATGGGATCGGACGGCATTCATAACTATAGAATTTATGAATGGACAGAGGACGGATATCGTCTGGAGGAGGATTTGTGGAGCGAACCCGACGAATACGACTGGGAGGCCGGGAAGGTTCTTAGCTGCGTGTATTTTTCGTCAGAGACGGCGTTCGATTTTTTGTCCGATGTTGAGGAGGATGTCAGGGTACAGATTACACAGGAAGAATATGAGCAGAGAATTAGTGATCTTGGAAATATGACCTCTGTTTTTGAGGGTGGGCTTGAATGGGGCTGGGACTTTTGGCAGAAAAATGAGTATGGCGATCCTTCTGTAGAGGATGGAATCTACAGGGAGATTCAGGAACAGATATTGAACTGGCAGTGACGTTGCAGGTATGTCAGCATGTCGCGATAAGACGGCAGGCGCGGTTGTTTTCAGAATGGGACGGAGTTAGAAAATGTTTGTTGATTATCATGTACATACGCAGTACAGCGACGATTCCGATTACCCGATGGAGGACGTGGTAAAGGATGCGATCCGCATGGGAATGGAGGAGATCTGCTTTACTGATCATGTGGACTATGGCGCAAAGGTGGACTGGGACAGCGGGGAGGAAATTCCCTACTGTGCGGGGCTTGCCATGGTGAATGTGGATTATCCCGCCTATGTGGAGCAGATTCAAAAACTGCGTGAACAGTATGGAAAGCAGATCACCATCAGGATGGGATTGGAATTTGGGATGCAGGTTCACACCATCCCTAATTTTGAGGCGCTGTACGAAAGATACCCTTTTGACTTTATTATTTTGTCGGTTCATCAGGTGGAAGATAAGGGATTCTGGTCACAGGAATTTCAACAGGGGCGCACACAGAAGGAATACAATGAGCGCTACTATGAAGAACTTTTACAGTTGGTTAAGCGGTATCAGAATTACAGTGTGCTGGGCCATCTGGATCTGATCGTGAGATATGATAAAATGGGAAGTTATCCGTTTCATCATGTGAGACATTACGTGGAGGAGATTCTTCGTGAAGTCATAAAGAATGGCAAAGGGATAGAGGTCAATACTTCGTCCTACCGTTATGGACTCAAGGATTCCACGCCATCTGCTGAAATTCTCACGATGTATCACGATATGGGCGGGGAGATCATTACGCTGGGAAGTGACAGCCACGCGCCTGCACATCTGGGAACGCATATGGAGGAGGCAAAGGAGCTGTTACGATCTATAGGATTCCGAAAGTTTTGTACCTATGAAAAGATGCAGCCGATTTTTCACGACTTAGAATAAAAAACAGAGGGTGGTGCATCACCCTCTGCTTTTGCGAAGCCGCATCATTTTGTCGATGGTTGCCGCTTCCTCTTCCGAAGATTCTTTTTTGATTACGGTGACAATGGTGTCGATCTCTTCGTCGGAGAAAGTAATATGATCCGCCTGGCCTCTTTTGGCAACAGCCATCAGAAAGGGCAGCATCTGTTCGCGCTGCAGATCACGGCTTTCAAAGACAAGAGCCTGTAAAAATTCAAGCTTTTTCCGGTCGATTCCGGCAAGGGCCGGATCGTTCATCCATTCATTTGTCATAGGACGCTCCTTTTTCAAACATTTCATACATTTCACGCTGTTCCGGCGTAAGCATATTCATCAGCATATCCATCATGGGGGAGGCGTTATTTCCTCCCTGCCCGGTACTGCCGTCAGAGGATTGGGAAAACTGGCCGGCGAGGCCATCCATGGAAAAGTCGGGGAAAATTTCCTGCATGGCGTTCATGGTCTGTGTCATTTCCTGCACAGTTTCAAAAGTCTGCAACATGTTTTGTATCTGTTCCAACTGTCTGATTTCCTCCGGGGAAGAGTAGAGGGACAGCTCTGTACACAGCTTTCGCAGATCGGGCTTTTCCGGTTGGGAAAGCCCGCATCCGCTAAGCGTTGTGGGGTGTCTTTTTGTATAGTTCAGTGTGTATTGGAATTCCAAATATTTAATGTAGACCGCCAGATGTTTTTGCATGGAAGGTTCTATGTAGGGGAGAAGAACCTTGAGCTTCTGGATCTGATTGGTGGTATATAAGGCATCAAATGCCATAACGCTTGACGCATCTTCTTTTTTATCTGTCATAAGCTATGCCTTTCTGATGCCCGTATTTTCTCTACAGTATATGACACATGAGAGAAAAATAGGCTCCTTAAAGAGCTGGAGCCTATGTTTTTGCCACATAGGATTGCCTATGTGACAAAAGCATAGATCGCACTGCGGCGGTATGGAAATTTGTCGCTCAAACGACCCGCCGCAGGCGGAGAATCCTGTAACAACAGGATTCTATCTCAGATGTGTGCTAAAGATGTGATTGTGCTAAAACGTGATATTGTCTGCTCTTAGTTGTTGCAGCAGGCAGATAAGAGGATCAGAATCCAGATCCAGGAGCAGCAGTTATTGTCGTTGCCGCCAAAAAGGCTGTTGCCAAAAAGGCCGTTGCCACAGCCACAGCCATCGCCACCGTTACCACAGCAGGATAAAAGGATCAGAATCCAAATCCAGGACCCGCATCCACACCCGTTGTTGCTGTTAACGCTGGTATTGTTGCATCCGCAGTGAGTTGCTGTAAGATCGCTCATTTTTAATTCCCTCCAAATGTTAGTTATGGTTTATCTTATGTGGGAGGGGAAAATGTGTGTCTGTAGGAAAAAAATTTGTATTTTTTGGAGGGGAATGTGAAACTTTTTGGAAGTCAGATTCGTATTTCTGATAGACAGGTCAGAAATGATACTTATTTACGTGGAGGGTCTAAAATGGATATAAGCGGAATCGGGGCGGCAGGCTATCCTGCATGGCGTGGAACAGAAAAGGCACAGCAGAGCACAACAGGAAAGCGGTTTGCGGATCAGGTAAATCACGCGGCAGGCTCGCCAAAGGTGCATCAAATTTATATGGAAGAAGATATGCTGTGGTCCGGCGGAAACGGTACAGGGTTGTCCTATTATCTTAAATATGCGGAAAATTCAACAGAAGATGATCCGATTGTAATTGCAAAGGGCGTGGATGAAAACGGTGACGAATTTGAGCAGACCATACATATCAACAAGGTGAATCCCAAGTGTGCAACGGTTGTGGAAATGCGGGCCCTGGAAGCGCATACAGGGGTAAAAAAGCTGGGAGGTTTTACATCCCTTCCACTGGAAACCGGGGCGATGGGATTAAATGACCGAACGGACTTCATGGATCTGTTCCAGAATCAGATCAACGACATGAAGCAGTTGAGCCAGAAAAGGGCTGTAGCATATTATCAGTACAGCATGAAGGCGTATTGGGATTTCATGAACAGGAAATAAAGGCTTTGGCTGTTGAAAAATGGAGGAATAAAAAGCGATGAGCGTAAACGGAATAGGAGCAGGATATCAGGCAGCGGGGTATGAAACAAGAAAGATACAAAGAAATGTAACGGAAAGAAATTTTGCGGATCTGGCGGCGGAGACCGCACAGGAAAAAACCGCACAGGATAAAATCGATTATGAAGAAAGGGCATTTGAGAGTATTGCACCGAATGCGCCGGAAGAAGTAAAGCAGGCGTGGATGGAGGCGGCAAAGGAAGCAGGCGTGAATGGCCTTGGCATGCAAAAGAACGGGATGCTGAGTCATATATCGCAGATGATGGTGGAGCGTGTGGAGAGAAGCTGGAATGGCGGCGATCCGAATGATATTTTGGGAAGTACGGCAGCGTCGGCCCTCCGTGCAGCGAAACAGGCGCTGTATGATCTGGATCATCCGCTGGCATATACGCCAAAAAGTCTGGAAGTTCAGCAGGCGAAGATGAAAGAACGGGAATTTTATCAGGCCTTTATCAGGAAATTAGAGCAATTATAATGATGCGGCGGGTACGATACGTACCCGCCTGTAACTTTTTTATGGACATTTTTTTGTACAGGCTCATTCACAGCGGCGTATAAGCGATGATTTGAAATCTTCAAATCTTTCGATTGTGAAGGGAAGACTTGAAACATATGTTCGCCTGTGGTAAGATATCCATATGCACGGAAAAGAGGAGATAAAACAACATATGACGAGGGCGGACTTCCTGCTTATTGGGATCTGCCTTCTGGCGGCGGCAGTGCTTGCAGTGTGGTTTGTACTGGGAGGACGAGAGGGGCGGACGCTTCGGATTTCCTGCGACGGGAAGCTGTTGGAGACAGTGGCGGTCGACGGGCGCGGACTTGTGGCAAACGGTGCTGGCTACTATTTATTTCTTTTTGAGGAGAGCGGGACGACGTGGGAGCGGTTTGAGACGTACCCGGAAGTGCCGGAGGGGGTAAGTTATAATCTGTTGTCTGTATCCGAATCCGGCGTCTCGGTGGAAGCCGCCGACTGCAGGGATCAGATCTGCGTGCGCCACAGATCCATTTCATCAGGCGGGGAGAGCATCATATGTCTGCCCCACAGATTTGTGGCGGAAATTGCAGGCAGGGCGGGCGAAGAGACGCCGGATGGGATGGTGAGGTGATGAGAAGGACGGTGAAACTCGGATTTTTGCTGGCGGTTGCCCTGATTTTGTCCTACGTGGAATCACTGATCCCGTTTTCTTTCGGGATACCGGGGATCAAGCTGGGGCTTCCCAATCTGATTGTGATGCTGTTATTGTACGATCAGCCGAAAACGGGAAGTGATCTGGCAAAACAGAAGAGCAGAGCTGTAAACGAGCAGGTAAGGGAGCGTTTTTTTTCCGATGGCGCGCGGGAAGCTCTCTTGGTAAACGCACTGCGGATTGTCCTGTCGGGATTTCTGTTCAGCAATCTGTATACGATTTTATATGCGTTGTCGGGTGCTGTAGTCAGTTTTTCTGCCATGATAATCGGAAAAAAATGCGGCCGCTTTTCCATGATCGGGGTGAGTGTACTTGGCGGGGTATTTCACAATATCGGACAGATTATCGTTGCCATGCTGGTGGTGGAAACTTTTGCGGTTGCTTATTATTCGCCTTTTCTGATTGTGGCGGGAGTTTTGACGGGAGCCCTTCTGGGATATGCGGGGATGGAAATTTTGCCTTATCTGCGGCGGATGGGGCGGGAAGGAGAGTAGGATAAATGAGCATTACAGTGAACTTATATTATACCGGAACGAACGGGAACGCACGTAAATTTGCGCAGGAGATGGAGGAAAGCGGGACTGCGGCGGCAATCCGCGGGGAGGAAGGGAATTTAAAATATGAGTATTTCTTTCCCATGCAGGACCCAGAGACAGTGCTTCTGATTGACAGCTGGAGGGATCAGGCGGCTATCGACGCGCACCATGCTTCCCCGATGATGCAAAAGATTGCTAAGCTGAGAGACAAATACGATCTGCACATGAAGGTGGAGAGGTACCGGGCTGATGAGGAGGGCGTGCCTGAAAGCGATATGCAGTTTATCAAGAAATAGGACAAAATCGAAGGGAAAGAGAAAATGTACGCATACATAAAGGGAACGCTTGAGGAGATCATGGAGGACGCCGTGGTCGTTGAGGCCGGAGGGATCGGCTATAATATAAAGGTTTCCACCACCACAGCGGATGTTTTGCCGGGAATCGGCAGTGAGGTGAAAATCTACACCTATACGCTGGTGAGGGAGGATGCCTTTAATCTCTACGGTTTTTTGACCAGGGACGATCTGGACATCTTTAAACGGCTGATTACGGTGAGTGGAATCGGTCCCAAGGGAGGGCTTGCGATTCTCTCTGTGATGAGTGCGGACGCACTGCGTTTTGCCGTGATGGCGGGGGACGCCAAAGCCATTGCAAAGGCGCCGGGAATCGGCGCGAAGACGGCGGAGAGGGTTATCCTTGATCTGCGGGATAAAATTTCCATTGAGGATACGCTGCGCAGTGCTGGCTCTGACAAAGACTTGGCGGGAGCTGTTTTGGGAACGGCGGACAATATGATGAAACGTGAGGCTATAGAGGCGCTTGTGGCGCTTGGATATTCAGCTTCCGATGCCACGGCCGCAGTGAAGAAGGTGGATATAGGAGAGGGTGCGACATCCGAGAGTATCTTAAAGATGGCGTTAAAGTATATGTTCTAACCGATCGAGCAAGCTCGATCACGAGGACTGCTTCGCAGCCTCGGCGCAGATTGGAAGGCAGGTCGTGCGCTGAACGGGAGGATGATACATTGATTTTCGGGAAACACATTAACCGTTATTACATAAAACATGGGCCGCTGCTGCTTGTCGGTATCGCAGCCCTTATTTTCGTGGATTACTTTCAACTGATTCTGCCGGAGCTGTACCGCATTGTGGTGAACGGCATGAACGGTGGTCTGGTGGAAGCTGACGGGAGACTTGTGCCCTTTACGATGGATGTTCTTTTGGATGAGGTGTGCCTTCGGGCGATTGTGGTTATTCTGGTCATGGTGGTGGGCCGGTTTTTGTGGCGCGTCAGCTTTTACGGAGCGGCGATTAAGGTGGAAACCGATCTGCGTAATCAGATGTTCGACCACTGCAAGAATCTTTCCCAGGACTACTTTCAGGTCAACAAAGTGGGAAATCTGATGAGCCTTTTTACCAACGATCTGGACACCATACAGGAGTGTTTTGGCGACGGCATACTGATGTTTTGCGATGCATTGTTCTTAGGTTTGCTTGCGTTTTATAAGATGTGGAAGATGGATAGGGTTTTGACGGGGCTTTCCATGATTCCCATGGCGCTTCTCTTTATGATAGGAACGGTGTTGTTTAAGGCCATGAAGATGAAGTGGGAGGTTCGACAGGAGGCGTTCTCGCGGCTGTCTGATTTTTCTCAGGAGAATTTTTCTGGAATCGCGGTCGTAAAAGCTTTTGTGAAAGAATATCTGGAGCTTAAGGAGTTTCGCAGACTGAACGTGGAAAATGAGGAGGTCAATGTAGCCTATACCCGGATTTCCACGCTGCTCAATATTCTTACCATGCTGCTTGTGGAGTCGGTGATCTGCGTCATATTGGGTTACGGTGGGTATCTGGTTTATTGCGGCAGGTTTGACGCCGGCCGGCTTGTGGAGTATATCGTCTACTTTAACTCCATCATATGGCCGGTCATGGCGGTGTCCATGCTGATTGAGAAGACTTCACGCGGAAAGGCGTCTTTAAACCGTGTCAGCGAGCTTCTGGAAGCGGAAATTACGGTAAAAGACAGGGATAACGTGACGGAGCTGACTGATATGAAGGGGGAGATCGAGTTCAGACATCTTTCCTTCCGATATCCTGACGGGGAGACGGATGCGCTTAAGGACGTATCCTTTACCATTCACGCGGGAGAGAGCGTGGGCGTGGTGGGAAGAACCGGTTCCGGAAAGACGATTCTGGTGGATCTGATCCTGCGCGCCTACAATGTGCCGGACGGCACGCTCTTTATCGACGGGCACGACGTGAACTCGGTTTCCATCCGTTCTGTGCGGGAGGGGTGTTCCTATGTGCCGCAGGATAATTTCCTGTTCTCCGATACCATTGAAAACAATATCTCCTTCGCGGTGGACGAGACGGACGACGCCCTTGTGGAGCATGCCGCGAAGCTTTCCGATGTGCATGACGATATTATGGATTTTACGGCGGGCTATCGGACAGTTCTGGGAGAGAGGGGCGTGACGGTGTCCGGCGGACAGAAGCAGCGGATTTCCATTGCCCGTGCGCTCATAAAGGAAGCTGCCGTTCTGATTCTGGACGATTCTGTTTCTGCGGTAGACATGAAGACGGAAAGGGTCATTATAAAAAATCTGCTGGAGGAGAGGAAGGGCAGGACGACGATTCTGATTGCCCACCGCATTTCCACGGTGGAGCATATGGATAAGATTATCTATATTGACGAGGGGCGGGTCTGCGCGGTTGGCAGTCATGAGAGCCTGTGCGGGAGCTGTGAGGATTACCGTAAAATGGTTGATCTGCAGCGCATGGAAGAGGAAGCGGGAGGTGAGGCAGATGTATGAGTATTATCCGCTGGTCGTGGTGGGAGCGATTGTAGGGCTGTTCTCCCTCGTCCTTCTGACCGCTTATCTGACTGTAAAAGATAAAAAGCAGACGATGGGGTTTGAGAGACAGATCGGCGATCGGGAGATTTTGGGGCGTCTTCTGCATTATGCCAGACCGTATCTGCCGCAGTTTCTTCTGGTGGGCGCCGTGATGCTGTTTACCATCGCCTATGATGTGGTTTCTCCTTTCATCATCGGGCAGATTGAGGAGACGGTCGCGGGAGATTTTAAGATGCCGCAGATCTACCGGGTGATGACGCTCTATGTGAGCATTCTGCTCGTTTCCATGGTGTGCGCGTACATACAGGCGGTGGTGCTGCAAAAGACGGGGCAGAGGATTATTTCCGTCATGAGGGAAGACTTGTTTGTGAAGATCGAGAGCCTTTCCCACGAGCAGCTGAACACGATACCCGTCGGCAAGCTTGTGACCCGCGTGACCAACGACACCAACGCGATCTCCATGATGTTTACCAATCTGCTGGTCAACTTCGTGAGAAATATATTCGCGATCGTGGGCGTGTTTGCGGCTATGCTTGTGCTAAGCTATGAGCTGACGCTGATGATCCTCTGCTTTGTGCCTTTTATCGTGCTGTTTACGGTGATTTTCCGCAAATTTTCCAGACGTGCTTACCGGAAAGTGAAGGACTGCACCACGGATATCAACACCTATCTGTCCGAGAATCTTTCCGGCATCAAGATCACCCAGATTTTTAACAGGGAGGAGGCGAAGATGCAGGAATTCCGGGAAAAGAGCAACGCGCTGGGGAGGGCGAAGCAGGAGCAGATACTGGTGTTCGGCATTTTTCGTCCGCTGGTATACATGCTCTATGTCAGCTCCATTCTCTGTCTTTTGTATCTGGGCGGCAGAGGGTATCTGGAAAATCAGGTATTTATGGGGCAGGTGATCACGAGCGGTATGCTGGTATCCTTTTACATGTATATTTCAAAGTTCTACAATCCGATCCAGAATCTGGCGGAGCAGTTTAACTGGCTGCAGTCGGCTCTCGCCTCTGCGGAGAAAGTTTTTACAGTCATGGATCTGGAGCCTGTCATACAGGATGCGCCGGACGCCATTGAGCTTTCCGAAGTGAGGGGAGAGATTGAGTTCCGGGATGTGTGGTTTTCCTATGTGGAGGATGAGTGGGTGTTAAAAGGCGTCTCCTTCCATGTAATGCCGAAGGAGACGGTGGCTTTTGTGGGTTCCACCGGTTCCGGCAAGACGACGATCCTTTCCCTGATCTGTAGGAATTATGAATTTCAAAAGGGTGAGATCCTGATAGACGGGATTGATATCAGGAAGATAAAAATTTCTTCGCTTCGCCGCTTTTTCGGGCAGATGTTACAGGATGTGTTTCTCTTTTCGGGGACGATCCGCAGCAATATCGCGCTGCGGGCGGAACATATTTCCGACGATGAGATCCGGGAAGCATGCCGCTATGTGAACGCGGATCATTTCATTGATAAGCTGGAAAGAGGGCTGGATGAGGAAGTGCGGGAGAGGGGAAACAATTTCTCCGCAGGGCAGAGGCAGCTTCTGTCTTTTGCAAGAACCATCGTCCATAAACCGGCTGTTATGATTCTGGATGAAGCTACGGCCAATATTGATACGGAGACAGAGCTGTTAATACAGAATTCTCTGGAAAAGATGCAGAATATAGGGACAATGCTGATGGTTGCCCACAGGCTCTCCACCATTCAGCATGCGGACAATATCATCGTCTTGTCCCACGGAAAGATAATAGAGCAGGGCAGCCATCAGGAACTGCTGGAAAAGCGCGGAAAATACTATAAACTTTATCATTTGCAGTACAGACGCGAAGAGATGGCGAGGGAAAAGGGCGGGAATCGCTAGGCGTTTTCCTTTTCGGGCGATTCGTTTTCTTCCTCGTACTCAGTAAGCAGACGCATTCCGGCAGTTTCGGTTACGGGGAGAGAAAAGATTACGGATTTCGCCTTGGAATTAAGGCCGGCGTCCTCCATAACGGCCTTCATGATAGCGTTTTTCTGTTCTTTTTTCACCACGATGAAGATGAGTTCCTTTTCGGAGGCCAGCGTGACGCCGAGGAATTTGTCGGCGCTTTCCATGCCGGTTCCCTTTGCATGGATGACGGTGCCGCCGCCCGCCTGCATTTTCCTTGCGGCGTCCATGACAAGCTCTGTGTAGCCCTGATTGGCGATGATGATTAAAAGTTCATATTTGGTATCCTTCAAAACTGATTCCTCCCCATTTTCAAAGGTTTCATTCCCCGTCAGAAAACGTAATGCCTTAAGGCCGCCGATGCTGGCGAGGGGGATGATGAATGCGATGCCTGTGCCGGGCACGTCAATCTGCATTTCGCGCTCGAGGCCCGTTTTGATTTTTTTCCATGATTTGCGGGTGACGACAGAGAAGATGACGGCTTTTTCCGTACCGTCCAACCCAAAATAATCAAGGAGCTCATTATTTGCAGTTCCGTTCCCAAGGGTGATAAAATTGACCGGGACGCCGTATCTGTCGTAGAATGCTGCAAAGTCTTTGGTACGGTCTCTTGTGATGATGGCCGTCATAAGATAAAGTTCGCTCATGTGAACCTCCGTTTCCTGTTAAAGCTCTATGATAAGATCTTCCGATTCAGCCATGGCAGCTGTGGCAAATCCGGCGGTCTGCGCCAGTTTGCGGCGCTTCCGGCTGTCTGTTGCGCTCCGGTATTTGGAAAGAATGCCGAGAAGCTGTATGGTGATGAGCGGCGTCATGGCAACCATAGCCACAATACCAAAGGCGTCCGTTACTATGTTGCCGCCCACAGCGCCGCAGGCGCCCTGTGCTAACGGAAGCAGAAAGGCCGCCGTCATGGGCCCGGAAGCAACGCCGCCAGAGTCAAAGGCGATGGCGGTGTACAGTTTCGGGACAAAGAAGGAGATACCGAGTGCAAAGGTGTATCCGGGAATCAAGAACCACATCACGGAGACGCCGCTTAGCACGCGCAGCATGGCAATACCGAGAGAGATGGCAACGCCTGCGGAGAGACATGTCCCCATGGATTTTGCAGAGATGGCTCCGTCGGTGATTTCCTCTACCTGTTTGTTTAATACATAGACGGCCGGCTCCGCTTTTACAATGAAGAAACCCATTACCATGGCGATGGGAATGAGAATCCAGGGCCGGGAGGAGGAGCCAAGCATCTGCCCAAGATAGTTTCCGGCAGGCATAAAGCCCACGTTTACGCCGGTCATAAACAGAACCAGTCCGATGTAGGTGTAGACCAGCCCGACAATCATCTTGGAGAGAGTACGTTTCGACAGTTTCAGTACAATCGCCTGAAAGAGTCCAAAGAAGAGCACAATCGGGAAGAGGGAGACAGCGATCTCCGCTATGTAGGTGGGAAAGCCCTGATGGAACAGTGCCCACAGCGCAACGGAGTCCTCCACAGAAGGAATGGTGGGCGGTATATAACTGCTCCCGGCAGGGTGGTAGATCATTCCCAGAATCAATACGGATACAATAGGGCCGATGGAACACAGTGCCACCAGGCCAAAGCTGTCGTCCGCGGCATGCCGGTCGTTTCGGATGGCGGAGACGCCTACGCCGAGAGCCATGATAAAAGGCACTGTCATAGGGCCGGTGGTCACACCGCCGGAATCAAAGGCCACACTTAAAAAATCATCCGGCACAAAGAAAGTCAGGATAAAGGCAAGTATATAAAATAGAATCAGCAGGGGCGGGAGCGGAATGCGAAACAGCATACGGAGCAGGGCAAGTACCAGAAACAGGCCCACACCGCAGGCAACGGCGGCAATCAGGATGCTGTTCGGGATGGAAGGCACCTGTCCTGCCAGCACCTGAAGATCCGGCTCCGAGACGGTGATGATAAAGCCTAACAGGAAAGATAAGCAGACGATGAGCGACAGTTTTTTGCTTCGGGTCATGCAGGTGCCGACTTTTTCACCCATGGGGGTCATGGAGAGTTCCGCGCCCAGCGTGAAAAACATCATGCCCAGAATCAACAGGACAGCGCCGATCAGAAAGCATAGGAGAATGCTGGGAGAAATCGGTGCGACAGAAAAGCACAGCAGAAGGACGATGATAATAATCGGCAGTACGGCTACCAGCGCCTCATGCAGCTTTTCCATCAGTTTTTCACGTAATATAATTTTTGTACGCAAACGGCCACCTCATTTCTGAATTTCTTACCGATATGATATAATTGACGCAGACTGCTGAGTCTGCGTCACAAGAATTACTGCGTAATTCTTATTGGCATTGCCAAAGATTACAGCTTCTGAGATTATGATATAATAAACGCAGGAAAAAAACAATAGCACTTCTTGCGGGGCGGAAGTGAAAATGCTATGATTGTGAGCGGAGCGAAAAAATATGCCTAACAGAATGATTGAGACAAATTTAATAAAGGAAGATATAAAAATAGAAGGGTCGCTGCGTCCCCAGACGCTTGCTGACTATATTGGTCAAGAGAAGGTGAAGGACAATCTCAAGATCTATATTGAGGCGGCGAAACAGCGTGGGGACGCCCTGGATCATGTGCTTTTTTACGGTCCTCCCGGTCTTGGTAAGACGACCCTCGCCGGCATTATCGCCAATGAGATGGGGGTGCACATGAAAGTCACCAGCGGCCCGGCCATCGAGAAACCGGGGGAGATGGCGGCGATCTTAAACAATCTGCAGGAGGGAGACCTGCTCTTTGTGGACGAAATCCACAGGCTGAACCGTCAGGTGGAGGAGGTTTTATACCCTGCAATGGAAGACTACGCCATAGATATCATGATCGGCAAGGGCGCGACGGCCCGTTCCATCCGTCTGGATCTGCCGCACTTTACACTGGTGGGCGCCACCACCAGGGCGGGGCTTCTGACGGCGCCCCTGCGGGACCGTTTCGGTATGATTCACAGGCTGGAGTTTTATACAGTGAATGAACTGAAGGTGATTATCTGTCAGTCGGCAAAGAAGCTTGGAGTGGAGATTGACGGGAAGGGCGCTGTGGAACTGGCCAGAAGAAGCCGCGGAACGCCGCGTCTTGCAAACCGCATTCTGAAGCGGGTGCGGGATTTTGCACAGGTAAAGTATGACGGCGCGATCACAGAGGAGGTCGCAAAGGTGGCCCTGGATTTGATGGATGTGGACAAAATGGGGCTTGACCATGTGGACCGCAATATCCTTGTCACCATGATGGAGAAATTTAAGGGCGGTCCTGTGGGGCTTGACACGCTGGCGGCGGCGATTGGGGAGGATGCCGGGACGATAGAGGATGTGTACGAACCTTACCTGATCCAGAACGGTTTTTTGAACCGTACACCCAGAGGAAGAATGGTCACCGATCTGGCCTATCGGCATTTTGGGCTTGAAATTCCATCCTAAGACGGCTATAATGGGGTTGATAGTGTAAGCACAGCGATGGAGGAGCGCTCCTTATGTCAACAAAAACTGATACGGAAGTGATAATCGCCGGAAAGGTCTTTACGCTGAGCGGTTATGAAAGCGAGGAGTACCTTCAGAAGGTGGCTTCTTACATAAATAATAAGATAGCCGAGTATAACAAGATTGACAGCTTTAAAAGACAGCCGATGGAGACGCAGAACGTACTGTTACAGTTGAATATAGCAGATGATTATTTCAAGGCGAAGAAGCAGATCGGGATTCTGGAGGAGGATCTTAAAAATAAAAACGATGAGGTGTACGCGCTGAAACATGATCTGATCGCGGCACAGATGAAGTTGGAAAATACTGAGAAAAATATCAAGGCTCTACAGGCGGAAGCGAACGAGAACGCGAAGCAGATCGTCCGCATGGAGACGGAACTAAAAGAACGGAAGAAATAAGATGACAGGGAGCAGATCCAAGGGTCTGCTCTTTTTCTGAAAACAGGATTCGGAGCAAAAAAGCATGGTAGATAGAGTGGAGCTTCTGGCCCCGGCAGGCAACTATAACGCATTTTTGGGGGCGCTGAATGCCGGGGCAGATGCAGTATATCTGGGCGGTGACCGTTTTGGCGCGAGAGCATACGCGGATAATTTTGATACGAAGCAGGTTATCCGTGCGCTTCATGTCGCCCATTTTTACGGGAAAAAGATTTATCTGACGGTCAATACGCTCCTGAAAGAACGGGAAATGGAGACCCTTTCTTCTTATCTTGCCCCTTTTTACGAAGCCGGGCTTGACGGTGTCATCGTGCAGGACTTCGGCGTTTTCTGTTATATCAGGGAACACTTTCCGGGACTGCCTCTGCATGTGAGCACACAGATGACGGTGACAGGGGTGCGCGGTGCGGCGCTGTTAAAAGAGCAGGGGGCGTGCCGTATTGTGCTGGCCAGAGAACTGTCCTTGGAGGAGGTTCGAAAAATAAAGGAGGAGGCCGGCGTGGAGGTGGAATGCTTCATCCACGGCGCCATGTGCTACTGTTATTCTGGACAGTGCCTTTTCAGCAGTATTCTGGGCGGCAGGAGCGGCAACAGGGGGCGCTGCGCCCAGCCCTGCAGACTCCCCTATGAATGTTATGAGGGGGAGAGACGGCTTTCGGGGAGCGGTTATCCCCTGAGCCTGAAAGATATGTGTACGCTGGAATATCTGCCAAAACTTCTTGCCGCCGGTATCGACTCCTTCAAGATTGAAGGGCGGATGAAGAGGCCGGAGTACGCGGCTGGCGTCACGGAAATCTACAGGAAATATATTGACCTTTACTATAAGAAAGGGGCCGCCTCCTATCAGGTAGATCCTGTTGATCTGGACAGGCTCCGCGGGCTTTCTATCCGAAGTGAGATCCAGACGGGCTACTATGAGAGACATAATGGAAAAGAGATGATTACCTTTGATGCGCCCGGTTACAGCAAAGGCGATGAAGGCGTTCTGGCACAGATCAGGGAAAGTTATATCAGGGATCCTGAGAAAATGCCCGTGCGGATGCAGGCGACGGTGAAGGTGGGAGAGCCGCTGCAACTGCGGGTCACGGCGGCGGAAATGGCTGGCAGCCTGTCCGAAAACCCGTGGGTGGTTTCGGAAGAGAATCCGGGTTATTTTGTCCAGGTTTCGGGGGAGACGGTACAGCCCGCAAAGAAGGCGCCTCTCACGGAGGAGACGGTCAGAAAGCAGATGGAAAAAACGGGAGAAAGCCTTGTGTATGCCGCATCCTGTGAGATTTCCATGGAGGGAGAGGGCTTTGTGCCAGTGAGGGCGTTGAACGAGCTGCGGCGGGCGGCGTTGGAAGCGTTTGAGAAAACCGTGATTGCGGAGAAAAAAAGAAACCGACTTGGTCAGTCAACAAAGAAGCGGTTTGAATCAGTTCAGGTGCCATATGAATCTGAAAAACAGTCAGGAGCAGATCATGCAGCACACAAAACTGTCGGAAATTTCCCGGAGAAACCGAAAGAGCCTGCCATTGACTGTCTGGTAAGCACTGCAGAACAGTTACAGGCGGTGGCCGAGTGGGGCCGCTGCCGCCGTATCTACATTGACAGCGATCTGCTTCTTGGAGAATCCGGGGTGACAGGGCGGACGATGCAAAAAGCAGGGGCGGACTTTTATGCGGCGCTTCCCTTTATTGTGCGGGAGCGCGACAAAGCCTATTTGCAGCGGCTTTCCGCCTGTCTTGCGGAGGCGGACACTCGTATTTCGGGTGTGCTTCTTCGCAATCTGGAAGGACTGGCTTACATGAAGACGCTTCGGGAAGAGAATGCGGCCTTATTTGGAGCGCTTGATCTGGTTCCGGATGCGGGGCTTTACTGTTTTAATGATCAGGCAGTCCGGTTTTTATCAGAATTTTCAGGAGAAATTACGGTTCCCTACGAGTTGAATGCGGGGGAGGCAGGACATCTTGTCCGTGCGGCAAAGGAACAGGGGATATGTGCGAATTTGATTGTTTACAGCCGTATTCCCATGATGATTACGGCAAACTGTCTGAAAAAGACGGCGGATTTGTGT
This sequence comes from uncultured Lachnospiraceae bacterium, assembly GCA_947037115.1. GTDB lineage: Bacteria > Bacillota > Clostridia > Lachnospirales > Lachnospiraceae > UBA3282. The sequence goes on along the minus strand of CAMQTN010000037.1, from coordinate 4,213 downwards.
CAGGGTGCCGGGAAAAAAACGCGACGGATTTTCCTGAAAGACAGATATGGCGCAACATTTCCTGTGGTGATAAACTGTGATCACTGCTATAATGTGATATATAATTCTGTTCCCTATTCTCTGCACGGGGCAAAGAAGGAGCGGGACAGAATCGGCGCCGCTGCTTTCCGCTATGATTTTGTAACGGAAACCGGGAAGCAGTGCAGACAGATTTTGGAGGGGAAATTCCCTTTTGAGGATTATACGGCAGGACATTGTAAGAGGGGTGTTGAGTAAGCGTAACGGCATCTTCGCGCAAATGGAAGATATAAATTAAGGAATGGGTTATATGGAGTTATATATCACGGAGCTTTCAAAATACTTTATCACTCTGTTTATCGCCTGTTACACGCTGGAATGTTTCCTGGTGTTTCGGTTTCAGGATGAGGAGCAGAGAAAGGGCGGCTATATCCGCCAGAATATCTGGATGTTTCTGGTGCATTTTTCCTGTTTTCTGGTGATCTGCTTTGAGACGGGACAGATAGAGTATCTGCTTTTTTATGTGTTACAGCAGATTCTTCTGTTTTCAACTGTTATGCTCTTTCGCATGATTTATCCGAAGGGGAATCTTCTGATTGTCAACAATATGTGCATGCTCCTGAGCATTGGCTTTGTGGTTCTCACAAGGCTTTCTTATGAGCGGGCGATCAAGCAGTTTTTTATCGTGACGGCGTCGATCATCATTGGCATGGCGATTCCCTTTTTCATCCGCAATCTGAAGTTCTTAAAAAGCCTTACCTGGGTCTACGCGGGAGTGGGTATTGCGGCGCTGGGGGTGGTGCTGATTCTTGGATCGGTCACTTACGGTTCCAAGATATCCTATTCCGTGGCGGGAGTGACGTTTCAGCCTTCGGAGTTTGTAAAAATTGTGTTTGTGTTTTTTGTTGCCAGCGCCTTCAACGAGTCCTGGGGGTTTTTGCGGGTGGCGGTGACGGCGGTGCTGGCGGGCGCCCATGTACTGATTCTGGTGGCCTCCAAGGATCTGGGAAGCGCGTTGATCTTTTTTGTGGTCTATGTGTTTATGGTGTTTATTGCCACAGGCAGGTGGATTTATCTGTTCCTGGGGGCGGCAGGCGGCTCTGCTGCTGCGGTTGTCGCATATCGGCTTTTCTCCCACGTACAGGTGCGCGTGCAGGCATGGAGAGACCCTTTCAGCTGTATTGACGACGCAGGATTTCAGATTACCCAGTCCCTCTTCGGTATCAGCAGCGGCGGATGGTTCGGTCTGGGGCTTTTCCGGGGGAATCCCACGTCGATCCCCCTTGTGGAGGCGGATTTCGTGTTCTCTGCGGTGGCGGAGGAGCTCGGTATTCTTTTTTCGATGTGCATGATTCTGATCTGCATCAGCAGTTTTATCATGTGCATGAATATGGCCTTAAAACTCCAGGACCGATTTTACAGGCTGATTGCTTTCGGGTTGGGCGTCACTTATATTTTTCAGGTGTTTTTGACGGTGGGAGGAGGAACGAAGTTTATTCCCATGACGGGAGTGACGCTCCCTTTTATCAGTTACGGCGGAAGTTCCGTGCTGACGACACTTATTATGTTCTTTATTATAGAAGGGCTTTATATTATCAGGCGGGATGAAGGAGACAAACGTGCCAGAAACAGAAAACAGAAAAGCAAGAGACAGAGAGCGAAAAGAGAGGGAGACTGGGCGCAGGACCGGGAGGACGAAGAAGAAGCGTAACAGGCAGATTATGGCGGTCACCTGGTTTTTCGTCGGCCTGTTTTTTGCGATGATGGGATATACCTGTCACTATGCGGTTACGCACAGACAAACCCTGATGAACAACAGTTACAACACCAGACAGGAAATATTGGTCGCCCAGAACAGCAGGGGCACGATCTACGCGGCGGGCGGGCAGACTCTGGCGGAAACGGAGACGGACGAGGACGGGAAGGAAACCAGAGTGTATCCTTATGCGAATATGTTTTCCCATGCGGTCGGTTATGCCTCCAACGGAAGGTATGGGATAGAGGCCTTTGCAAACTACTACCTGATCAATTCCAACACCAGGCTCTCCGAGAAGGTGGCAAGTGATGTGGCGGGTGAAAAATATCCGGGCGACAGCGTGATAACGACGCTCGATGTGGATTTACAGCAGATTGCTTACGATTCCCTGGGGATATACAGCGGGGCGGTTATTGTGTCGGAGCCCTCCACGGGGCGGATTCTGGCCATGGTGTCGAAACCGGACTTTGACCCCAATGAGATTGACGCGATCTGGGATGACCTCATAAAGGACAAGGAGAGCAGCGTGTTGTTAAACCGGACGACGCAGGGGCTTTACCCGCCGGGTTCCACCTTTAAGATTGTGACGGCCCTGGAATACATCAGGGAAAATCCTGACTCGTTCAGTCAATACCGTTTCCAGTGTAACGGTCATTTTACCAGGGGTGAGGAGCGGATTAACTGCTATCACGGAACAGCCCACGGGAGTGAAGATTTTACAAAGGCATTCGCGAAATCCTGCAATTCTGCCTTTGCGAGCATCGGGGTAGAGCTGGATCGGGAAAAATTCGGGGACACGCTGGACGGGCTTCTGCTCAATCAGGAGCTTAAGGTGGATTTTGCCTATAACCAGAGTAAACTGACCATGAATGCGGATACGACGGACGCGGATGTGATGCAGGCGGCGATCGGGCAGGGAACGACGCAGATGACGCCTCTTCAGTTGAATATGATCACCGCAGCCATTGCCAACGACGGGATGTTGATGAAACCGTATCTGATAGACCGGGTGGAAACCAAAGAAAGAGATGTGGTGAAGCAGTTTTCACCTGACTCATACAAAAGGCTTATGAGTGAGGAGGAAGCGCGGATTATGAAGGGGCTGATGGAGGAAGTGGTGAAGAGCGGTACAGGGACAAAACTTTCCGGGCTTTCCTACACGGCGGCCGGAAAGACGGGCTCCGCAGAGTATAACAAGGTAAAAGGAGACTCCCATGCATGGTTTACGGGATTTGCACCTGTGGAGGAGCCTCAGGTGTGTGTGACGATTATTATAGAAGGGGCGGGCAGCGGCGGTGATTACGCCGTGCCCATCGCCAAAAGAATTCTGGATGCCTGCTTTGAAGAATAAGGCGCTTTGGTCAGAAGATAGCCGTTATCTGAAGTTCAGGCTGGCTGGCAAGATTGAAAAGGCTGCCGTCCTTACGCTCAAGCAGCGGTCTTGAAAGATTGTCCTTATTGATGGCCTTGATCTTTGCTTCCTCATCGCTGCTCAGGCGCACCATGAAGCCGAGCTGGGTGGCCGCAAGATGATAGAGGATCGGCTGTAATATGTCTTTCTCATATTTCTCATAGCCCTCCCGCTCAAAATTTTCAATGACCTGGAAGGGATTGAGCGGCTGTCTGTAGGTGCGGGCAGAGGTCATGGCCTCGTAGGCGTCTATGACAGCAATGTACTTGGCAAAAACATCGATTTTGTCGCCGCGGAGTTTGGAAGGGTATCCGGAACCGTCGCACCGCTCATGGTGCATAAGCGTGGCTTTGATCACGTGTTCGTCAAGATTCTGATCCTTGATGAGATCAAACCCGAGCATGGTGTGGGTTTTTAGCTGGGTATACTCCACATCCGTCAGTTTGTCCGATTTCCAGAGAAGCTCCTGCGGCAGCTTAAGTTTTCCGATATCGTAGAAGAAACCGCAGTAAATGAGAAGGATCACATCTTCCTGGGAAAGACCCCACCAGGTGCCGAACACGCCGGCAATCAGTGCGGAATTTAAGCAGTGGGCATGGGTTATGGTGTCCTCTCTGGGCAGCATATTGTAGAGAAAGTCAAGGAGCGCCTCACCGGTTCTGGCACAGGCATGAATCTTAAGGTAAAGGTCCTGAAGCTGGCCGATTCCCTTTAATTCGCCGGTCTCGACAAACTTATTCATGAGCTTGGCATAGATGGGCATGCAGTTGTTGTAAGTGAGCTGGAAGGTCTGGAATTCTTTGCTCAGTCGCACTTTTTCAAAGTGCGTGGTGGCAAAATCGACTTCCTCCATAATCGGAACACAGATGATGGAGTGGTGTTCCAGCTTTTTGATGACCTTTTCATCAACTACGGTGTCCTTGGGAAAAATCAGCTGATTTTGATAGTTGAAGATATCTTCACCGATTATCATACCGTTTTCCAGCGTCATACGGGCTACGTCTTTCATGGGATAACCTCCTATATAT
>CAMQTN010000036.1 GCA_947037115.1 uncultured Lachnospiraceae bacterium | reverse complement strand
TACACTTCTAGCTTCGTCGGCAGCGTCAGATGTGTATAAGAGACAGTCATAGGACGTCATGATACAATATCATAAAAAGATTAGGAAGATAGGAGAAGGAATATGCCGGATCATATGTCTGTCTTACTGAAGCGATATAGAGAGGCTGTTGTCCAGATATTGGGAGAAAGGTTTAGCAGGATGATTTTATTTGGTTCCTATGCCAGAGGCGATTTTAAGAAGGAATCTGATATGGACATTATGATATTGGTGGATGTGGGTCCAGAGGAAATCAGCAGTTATGCAGATAAGGTATATGATGTCACATATGATTTTGAAATGCAGTATGGAATGGAAATAAATCCGTCTTTGCAAAGTACACGAACCTATGAACAGTGGAGAAAGGTGTATCCTTTTTTTATAAATATTGAAAAAGACGGGGTATTGGTATAATGCAGGAATTTTACGGGAAGGATCTGGCACGGTATAAGTTAGAGCGGGCAAGAGAGGAAATTGAAACAGCAGAGCTTCTTTTCCGTAACGAGAGGTTAAAAGCGGCGAATAACAGAGCATACTATTCGATTTATTATTCGTTAACAGCGGTATTGTGTCTGGAGCCTATTGCATTTAAAAGACATAAGGATACACTCGGGTACTTTAATAAGAATTATGTGCATACCGGAATTTTTCCGAAAGAAATGGGCAGAAGCATTTCCAAGGCGGAAAAGATCAGGCATGCGAGTGATTATGATGAATTTTATGTTGCAGGTAAAGAGGAGGCGGAAGGCCAGATTCGGACTGCGAGAGCTGTTGCTGATCTTGTGGAAAAATTTATTTCCGGAAAGTAGAGATACGGGTTGTTTTTGCTAATGAATAAGCCATGCGGAATGAAAGCAAAAGGTAATATAAAATGTGATATTTATAACAGCACTTTCGGCATTTTGTCGGCTCTCGCAATTCTTATGATCGTGGCGGGTCATGCGGACTATGACATTCTGACGGTGGGCGGCCTGTTTCCCTATTATTCTTTTCATGTGCCGCTCTTTCTGTTTATCTCCGGCTATTTCTATCGTGAGGGGGAAGAAGAACGTCCCTTTTCCTATCTGGGACGGAAGGCGCAGAGGCTTCTTTTACCCTATTTTATCTGGAATCTGGTCTATGGGCTTTTGGCTGCGGCGCTGCGCGCTTTCGGCGGCTTTTCACTGGGGGATGCGGTTTCCCTGAAAAGCCTGTTTCTGGACCCGTTTCTCCATGGATATCAATTCTTATACAACTTTGCGGCCTGGTTTGTACCCGTACTCTTTCTCATAGAGGCCATGAACCTGATCATGAGGATTCTGCTCAGGAAACTTCGGATGCACTGCGAATGGCTGATTCTTCTGGTGTCTCTTGCGGTGGGGATGGCGGTAGTGCAGCTTTCCATCGGCGGCCATGTGTGGGGGCTGTATAAGACGCCGGGACGGATTCTCTTTCTTTACCCCTGCTTTCAGATGGGACAGTTTTATAAGAAGAAACTGGAATCGAGGGATACACTCGGAAATCTTCCCTATTTTGCCGTTGTGACCGGGGTGCAGGTTCTGCTATCCCTGTGCTGCAACGGACTTGCCTACAGCAGTGTCTGGTGCACGGGCTTTGCAAACGGGCCGGTGATTCCTTATGTGACAGTTGTGTCAGGTGTGGCTTTCTGGCTGCGGGTGGCAAAAGTGCTTACGCCCGTGCTGGAGGGAAGCCCGGCTGTGATTTATCTGGGGAAACATACTTACGCGGTGATGATGCACCACATTATGGCCTTTATGCTGGTAAAGATGATTCTGGCCGGAATTGCCGCCCATACGGGGTATCTGGCGGATTTTGACTTTGCAGGGTTTTACGGGGACATAGACTATTACTATATTGTGAAGGGGGCGGAGGCTTTTAAGATGGTTTATCTGGCGGCCGGGGTGGCGCTGCCGCTGCTGTTGCAGAGAGTGGTCGACCGCTTCCGCGGACAGCGGCAATAGACAGGCGATCAGGCAGCTCTGAGCGGCAATAGACAGGCAGTCAGGCAGCTCTGAGCGGCATGAGGCAGGTGAGCCGGGCAGCTCCGGGCGGCGGAGGATGAAGTTTAGCGGGTTTGAATTGCAATCGGCGGGGGAGTGTGTTACGCTAGTGGATGTATGGAGAGATGTGCCGAAACGGAGGCACAATGACAGGAGAATGGATTTTAATTTTGGACGACGGCCTGCTGTGGGCTGTTACAGCGCTGTTGCTTCTGCTTGCCGTTCTGGCAGCAGTACAGCACGACCTTACTTATCACACGGTAAGGATTTATAACTGGGACGGCAAAAGATACCGCTTTCTGGGCAGAGAGAGACTGCGGAAGAAAAATGACAATTATGTCATAAATATGGGTGAGCGGAAGGGAGAGGCATCCTTTACCACCATATACCTGCTTCTGGCTTCAGCCGGATTCGTGAAGAAGCACCGCTACGGCAGCCTGCTGTTTCGGGCGGGAAAGGCTGAGGTGTGGCTGGCCGTGGAGGAGAGGATGCGGGCGGAGGCGCTGTTTTCTTACCGGTGAAGGCACGCCGTCCGGGAAATTTTGGAAAGTCTGGCAGGTTTTTACCGGCGGGTTTCAGGAAGGAATGCCGGAAACAGAGAAAGGACGGGACATATGGTCACAATCAGCCTGTGTATGATCGTGAAAAATGAAGAGCGGATTCTGGCCAGATGCCTGGACAGCCTGAAAGGCCTGATGGACGAGATTATCATTGTGGATACGGGCTCCACGGACGCGACGAAGGAGATTGCCGCGGCCTACACGGACAGGATCTATGATTTTGTCTGGACAGGAGACTTTTCGGAGGCGAGGAATTTTGCTTTTTCCAAGGCCGGTATGGAGTATATTTACTCGGCTGACGCGGACGAGGTATTGGATGCGGAAAACCGGGCGGCGTTTCTGCGGATGAAGCAGGTGCTTCTTCCCGAGATTGAGATTGTGCAGATGTATTACGCCAACCAGCTTGCCAACGGGACGATTTACAATTATGATAAGGAGCTTCGGCCCAAGCTTTTTAAGAGAAACAGGACTTTCAGGTGGCAGGGGGCAATCCATGAGCAGATAGGGATTACACCTGTTATATATGATAGCGACATCTGTATTCAGCATTTGCCCGAGGAAAATCACAAAGACAGGGATCTTGCGGCTTTTGCGCGGCTTGTGGATGCGGGGGAGCCCCTCGATAAACGGCTGCACAATATTTACGCGAAGGAGCTTTTTATCTCGGGGGAGGCACAGGATTTTCTGGCGGCCAGGGACTTTTTCAAGGCTTCCTGCGCGGATGGGAAGCGGGGGCAGGATGAGCTCATGGAGGCGGCCTGTGTGGCGGCCAGAGCGGCGAGAATCGCCGGGGATGTGCCGGACTTTTTCAAGTATGCCATGAAGGCGGTGGCCTCCGAAGGATGTGCAGAGATATGCTGTGAGCTGGGGGCCTTCTATCTGGAGAGACAGGATTACGAAGAGGCCATAGTCTGGCTGTACAATGCGGCCTGCGAGACGGAGAGCATTTTGAATATCCACTGTGGCGGCGATCTGCCGCTGAGAGGTCTTGCGGCCTGTTATCAGGCGCTCGGCAATGAGGAGCAGGCGGCCGAATATACCCGGCTTGCGGCACAGTGGCAAAGACAGGACGGAGGAGAATCGGCGATATGAAATGGGAAGAAAATGTGCGGAAGGTGGTGCCTTACACACCCGGGGAACAGCCCCACAAGGCCGGCATTATCAAGCTGAATACCAATGAAAACCCTTATGCCCCGGCGCCGGGGGTGGCCCGGGCTCTGGCCGGGCTGGATGCAGAGCAGATGCGCCTGTATCCCGCGTTCCCGGAGGAGACCGATCTGGCAAAGGCGCTTGCAGACCATTACCAGATCGGAACGGATCAGATTTTCATCGGGGTGGGCTCGGACGATGTGCTGTCCATGGCTTTTATGACTTTTTTCCAGTCGGACAGGCCGGTCTTTTTCCCGGATATTACCTATTCCTTCTATGATGTGTGGGCGGATGTGTATCGGATCCCCTACGAGACGAAGGCGCTGGATGCGGACTTTCAGATCCGCCCGGAGGATTACAGACAGCCAAACGGCGGCGTGGTATTCCCCAATCCCAACGCGCCCACGGGAGTGCTGATGCCCCTTGAGTCGGTGGAGGAGATTGTCCGGAATAACCGTGACGTGGTGGTGATTGTGGATGAGGCCTATATTGATTTTGGCGGGACAAGCGCGCTGCCGTTAATCGAAACATACGACAACCTGCTTGTGGTACAGACCTTTTCCAAGTCCAGATCCATGGCCGGCATGAGAATCGGTTTTTGCATGGGGCAGCCCAAACTGATCCGCTATCTCAACGATGTGAAATATTCTGTCAATTCCTATACGATGAATACCGCGGCCCTTGCGCTTGGCGTGGAGGCGGTGCGGGATAAAGTCTATTTTGGGGAATGCTGTGAAAAGATCAGGAAGACCAGGGCAAAGGCGGAGGAAGAGCTTGCAAAGCGCGGCTTTGTCTTCCCGAAATCCTGCGCCAACTTTATCTTTGCCTCCCACAAAAGCGTGCCTGCCCGAGAAATTTTTGAGAAGCTGAAGGAAAATGACATATATGTCAGGTGGTGGAATAAGGAGCGGATTGACAATTTCCTGCGGATCACCATCGGCACGGACGAGCAGATGGAAGCGCTGTATCAGGCGCTTGACAGAATACTGAAACCGTGACGGCGGCGATAGTGGGGAAAGGTCCGATGAAAACGGACGGGAAGCGCGGTTTTGCGGGTATATAGAAGCCCCGAAAGAAAAAAGCCGAGTATATTCATAAAAGAGAAATCGTATATTACATTATAGAAGAGAACAAACAGGAAAGGAACCAGAACAGCATGGAAAGTTTAGCGGTGGCATTTGCCAATACATTAGGAAGATATGTGAGTAAGGAGATTGTGGTCTTTGTGATCTCCATGATACCGATTCTGGAGCTTCGGGGCGGACTGATTGTCTCCAAACTGTTACAGGTGCCGATTACCACGGCAATTCCGATCTGTATCATCGGCAATATCATTCCGATTCCTTTTATCCTGTTGTTTATCAAGCAGGTGTTTAAGCTGCTCAAGAAGATACGTATTTTCCGCGGTATCATTGAGAGACTGGAAAACCGGGCCATGGGCAAGAGCGACAATATCAAGCGTTACGAGTTTTTGGGGCTGGTACTTTTTGTGGGCATTCCCCTTCCGGGTACGGGCGCGTGGACGGGATCCCTGATCGCGGCGCTTTTGGATGTGGATTTCAAAAAGGCGATTCTGGCGGAGCTTTTGGGGATTGCGATCGCCACGGTTATTATGTCCATCCTCTCCTATGGCCTTCTGGGAGCGCTTTTGGGGTAAGGAAAGGGAAAGCAGGAAAAGACAGCGGGATCTTGGCGGATGGAATCAGGGATGAAGGAGATAAAGGATAAGAAAAAGTATATGCTGGCGGGCGCGGCGCTCGCGGTGGTTCTGGCGGCGGCAGGGCTGATCGGCGTACTGCTCCGGGGACAGCATCTCGGAGACGACAATCCGAATCTGGCTTTGCAAAAGGGTGTGAAGGCCACCTGCGACAGCGTGGAGCAGGAAGCATTGTCTGCTTCCATGGCCATCGACGGCAACGATACGGACCGGGCCTCCCGCTGGTCAAGCGAGAATAACCGGGAGGACGCCTCCCACTATATACAACTGGAATTTCCCGAAGAAATTTCAGTTTCTTTTGTTGTGCTGAAATGGGAGCGGGCCAATGCGGTCTCTTATGCGCTGGAGAGCTCTGCGGACGGGGAGGACTGGCGGACGTTGGAAAGCTTTGAGACGGCGCCGGAAACCCTTCGGCAGGAGATTGTCCTGAAGGAGCCCGTACAGATACGGTATCTGCGGCTTTCCACTTACGCGGTATCGAAGGAGGAGGCGGATTTTTCCGATCTCTACCAGAATGTATCTCTCTATGAGTTCGAGGTTTACGGGGACAAGCCCACGGCTTATAAATTAAAATCACCTGTTATTGTAACGGCGGCAGACGGCGCAAGGTGGCTTGAGGCGCCGGAAACCCCGGAGGGATTTCAGGTCAGCCTGATCGGTGCAGACTTAGAGCAGGTGATCGGTGCGGACGGCAGCGTTTATGACACCATTCAGGATAAGGTAGTGACAGTGGGTTACCTTGTAGAAGACACAAGGGGCCGGGAGGAGACGAGAGAGGTCTCCTTCCAGGTGGAGGTGCCTGCGGCGCCAGAGACGGCGCCGGATGAATTATCCGCCGCAGACGGTGCGGAGTGGGAAGCCGATGGGGAGTGGGCGAAAGATGAGAAGACCGGATTAAACGCAGCCCCCGATTGGGTGATTCCCTCCATTGCGGAGTGGAGCGGAGGCCGGGGAAGCTTTGAACTTGACAGGAAATCGCGGATTATCGTGGGAAGCGACGGGCAGGAGCTATGGAATGTGGCGATGCTTTTGAGCGGGCGATGCGAGAAAGAAAGAAATTTTAAGACAGGTCTGACTGTCTGTAGAGGGACTGAGGAGGATGTCAGACAGGGAGATATCTATTTGGGTTATGCGGAGGAAGAAAACGGTCTGGGGAAAGAGGGATATACCTGCGATATCACTGACAAGTGTGTCATAAAAGCGGAGACAGCCACGGGCGTCCGCTGGGGAACCGTTACGATGATGCAGATTCTGTTTACCATTGGATACAGCAGAGAGCGATACATCGCACCGCAGGGACAGATTCGGGATTATCCGCTATATGAAGTGAGGGGCTTCGGCATCGATGTGGCAAGAAAGCCGGTGTCGCTGGACACGCTGTATACCATAATGGAAACCATGTCGGCTTATAAGATGAACGATCTGACGATTCACTTAAACGATAATGAAATCCTTGCCACCAGCGGTCTTACGGATTCGGCAGAACAGGCAATGACGGCCGGGAGTGCGTTTAGGCTGGAATCCGGTCTTGTCAATGAGGAGGGGGAGAGGCTGACCTCTGAGGAGTACGCCTATACAAAGGAAGAGCTGGCAGAATTCATTGCCACTGCAAAGATCTACGGTGTGACGGTGGTGCCGGAGATCGACACCCCGGCTCATTCTCTCTCGATCACAAAGCTGTTTCCGGAATACGCCCTGCGTTTTTCCAATGAGTCTGTGGATCAGATTGATCTGGGAAATGAGAATGCGGTTACATTGGTGGAGGATCTCTGGCGGGAGGCTCTGGATGAGGAAAATGGCGCGTTTCGGGAGGTGGAGATTGTCAATATCGGTATGGATGAGTATTACGGCGACGGGGAACAGTACCGGCAGTATCTTGTGAGAATCAACGATCTGGTGCAGGCGTCCGGCAGGACCGTGCGGCTCTGGGGCAGTCTCAGTAATATGGAAGGCACGACGCAGCCCCCACCTGAAAACCTGCAGATGAATATCTGGAGTACGGTGTGGGCGGATCCGATGGAGATGTATGAGGCAGGGTACTCGTTGATCAATATGCAGAACAACCACCTGTATATCATACCGGGGGGCGGATATGACTATCTGAACAGCAGGGAATTGTATGAGAATTGGGCGCCCAACAGGTTTTATGACTATAACCGGATCGAGACGATACCCGCTTACTCCCCGCAGATGCTGGGGGCGGCCTATATGATCTGGAACGACATGTGCGGCAGTCTGGATGTGGGGATCAGTGAATTTGATTTGTATGCACGGTTTATGGGGCCGTTAGGCGTACTGTCCACCCGTCTGTGGGGCTCGGACAGGCTGGAAGCTTCACTGGAAGAAGAGGTGGAATATCTGGAGAGTCTGGGGTCACCAAATAAACAACCGACAGCTTATGAGCTGCTGCGGCTTGATATGATGAATGCGGAACTCAGAAGAAATTTTACGGTTGATAAGAAAGGGTATGTTCTTTGGCGTGGAAAAGGCGGAGCAGAGGCGGCGGAGCCGGAGTACTGGATAGATATGAAGGTATATTTGGAGCCGGATGGAGAAAAGGAGCAGATCATCGCGGAGGGAGACTGTCCTTATGGCAAGTGGGCCTTCTACGCGGCGGAACCGGAGACGGGGAAGGTGGGTTTTACCAGAGAGGGAAAGACATATACGTTTGACTATGCGCTGCCAAGAGGCGAGTGGGTCAGTCTGCGGCTGCGTGGCAGATCGGGAAAGACAACCCTCTTGGTGGACGGGAAAGAGGTGGACAGTCTGGGAAGCGACGAACCCTTCGAAGAGCATGCCACCTTTGTGTTTCCTTTACAGAGAGTGGGCAGGCAGACGGGACAGTTTCAGGGGAAACTGGAGTTAGAGCAGGGGTATGATTCGGACGGGGAAGTGCCGCTTCACTGAGGACGGCCCGTGAAGCGGCGGCGGTCAACAGACATAGTTCAGGCTCTTGTCGGCATCTGAAAGCCGGTAAGAGCTTTGTTCAGATAGTCGTTAAAGGGCTTCATCACATGGAAAAGCGCTGACGCCTGAGCACAAAAAGCATCTGCGTCCTTCAATTCTTCATCTTTAAGCGGATATTCCAGATACCAGCTTTTGTATTTTAAGTATTCTGCCTGCGGGTGTTCTCTGTCATATCCTGCGGGCACATTTTTTAGCGCAGTTCCCTGTACCGTGAAATGTTTTGCAAACGCCGGCTCATGGATAATCTGTTCCCATTCTCCACCGGTTTTTACAATAGCGTCCCGGATCATTGTTGTAGCGTCTTTGAACATATCGGCAAACAGTCCGCCTCCGAGAAAAGACTGGTTTCCCGGTTTGATCATCAGATAATAGCCCACCGGAACGGGAAGCTTTCCCATGGAGGAAATATGTGCGCGGAACGCCGGATTGTAGGGAGACTTGTCATGACTGAACCGGGTATCCCGCACCAGCTTAAAAGTGAGATTTTTCGGCTCGTTATGCAGGATGCTGCTGTCAAACTGTCCGATACTGAAAATCAGGCTTTGGATCAGCGCCTCAAATTCCTCATTGGCCGCTTTGTACTCCGCTTTATGCGCGTGATACCATTCGCGGTTGTTATTTTCGCTCAAATCGGTCAGGTACTTCAAAATCAATGGCATATTCATTTTTTTGATCCTCCTATGCATTTCTTACAACGGAAAAGGAAGTTCCTTCTAAAAATTTCTGAATAAAGTCTTTCAGGCCTGTCGGGGACTGATAGGTTTTGCAAAAAGAAAATTCCTGCGAAAGACCGTCGATATCCTCCATAGCCTCCTTGACTTCCACCATGGTTTCCATGGGTATGGCGTCGGTAAAATCCAGTCGGGCAGGACTGATCCTGTGATTTTGAATGGCATAATTCACCCTGTCGGCGCAACGGCATGTCCCCTTTCCGTACTCGCCGCAGTATTCTTTCAGAAATTCCGCCATTTTCCCCCGGATTCTCGATAAACGCTGGCGGTAGGCTTCGGGAGTGATACCAAGAATGTCCCCGGCAATCCGGCTGTCAACTTTAAACATCGTGCCCAGAATAAAGATGCACCGGCTTTCTGTATCCAGGCATTGCAGCATGACATTGGTACAGGACATTTTGAGTTCTTCCGCCAAAATAGATTTTTCCACGTTCTGCGTCAGGTCCGGCACATCGTCGATTTTCCCGTTTCTGATATCGTCTCCGTAGAATTCAAAGCTGAGGGGAAATTTTGCGAACATATGCTTCTTATAGTCTTTGAGATGGTTTGCCGCAATGCGGAAGACCCATGTGGAAAAGGCGCTCTCCCCTTTAAAGGAGGACAGATGGGTAATGATTTTCAGCAGAATATCCTGTGTTGCGTCTTCGGCATCCGGGAAGGTGCCAAGCATCCGCAGGGAAAGATTGAATACCAGATCCTGCACGCTGAGAATGAGTGTTTCCAGAGCGCTTTTATCTCCGGCGACGGCTTTGTCCACCAGGTTTAGTAGTTCCTCGTTTGTTTTTTTGTCCATAGATGTTTACCTCCTTATTTCATTAGACGGCCCATTCTTTGTCTGTGTGACAGAAAATAATAAAATAGCAAATGTTTTTTAATCTACAGGGAGGGGATTCCGGTCTCCTTTTGTTCAATCGCGTTTGAGAGATAGCGGAAGGAGCCGTCCTCAAAAGGCTGTATGACGATTGTGTTGGTAAAGGCGCAGTCTGTGAATTTCTCGACCCAGACGCCGTCAACGGTCAGGGTGATGGTGCCGTCTGGATTCTCTGTATAGCCGACCACCTCGCCGAAGGGCGGATATTGTCTGTGCAGGATCATTTCGTAGGGATAGCTGTCCGTTTCTTCATCATAATCACAAATTTTTTGAACCTGTTCTTTTGTGACCGGGAGGTAACGCGTCATGATTTCCTCATATTGTGCGGCCGGAATCCTGCCGTTTTTTACCTCAGGTTCTTTGCCGGTGTGGATGCGGCAGAGATCTTCATACATGCAGGGCATCAGAATGGATTCGGCGTTACTTTCAGCCCAGTTTGTGACGAGAATATTATAGTTTACATAACTCAGATAGTGTACATACTTTTCGGTCAGCTTCCTGTATTGATCCGGAAGAGGGCGGATGCGCCAATATTGGCAAAGATCCGAGTAGGGGTCAGGATCCTGCCAGAAATAGATAAGGTATCCTTTTGGCGTCAGTTTCAGCTCTGCCACATCCCGCAGGCGTTCGTTTGTTTTTTGCGGTGTGCCGTCACTGCGCCAGCCGATGCCGATATAGCAGACTTGTAATTTCCCGTTTTTGTGCAGAAATGTCAGGGTATCAATGGTTCCGTCTGTGTTAACGCTGAAAACAGTAGCTTCTGCATCTCGATTCTCCTGATAATTGGTATAAAATGCCTCGATCTGTTCCGGGTTTTCCATAGGGATATCCCTGCCCACACTGATAAGACCGGCCTTTCCCAGAAGGGATACCGCTTCCTGGCACTGCTGCGCTGAATAGTGGAGTGAACCGGATTTTTCCGTGGGAGATGCGTCTGCAAAGGCGGAGGAAGCCTGAGCGGCGGCTGTGAGCACGGCGGCTTCCAGCCCGGCACGTTCTTCTTCTGTCAAAAGGGAAGTTTCTCCGTAGGCGTTTTCCCATGCCTCCTCTGTCAGACGGTCTGTGTGCCAGCCCATATCGCAGTTTTTCTCGAGCACGCTGTTGGACACATATTGAAAGCCGCCTTGCGCGTCAGGCCGGATTACCAGTTCGTGGGTGAAGGCCCGGGAAGTTTCCGCGTTCGGATAGACCGCGTTCACAAGAAGCGTCAGTGTTCCGTCTTCATTTTCTGTACCGCCTGTCACTTCGGGATAGGGAAGATTCGGGTATTCCGCCTCATAAAATCCCCGGGGACGGTACTCGTACGCCCTGTCTGCCTCGAGATATTTTGTTTTGGCGCGCAGAGTTGTGCTGTCGATGGCAAGATGCAGGGAAACCACTTCTTCAAATTCGCTTTCCGGGATCTGGTAGACCGCTCCGACGGCGGCATTGTCGCTTGGCTTATAGGGAGCGGGCTGTCCGTTGACAGCCGGATAGAACTTGTCGAAGATATCATAAAAATCCAAGTTACCATAGTCGGTTTCGCTCCAATCGGTCAGAAACATATTATTTCTGCCGTAGCCGACGGGGAGGACATACCGGCGGTTCCATTCCCGGCACTGTCCGTCCAAGGGTTCCACCCGCCATGCCGTGTACTCCTCTTCATCGCTCATGGTGAGCACGAGGGACTGTGCCGAGAAACTTCTGCCCGTAAAAATAAAATAACCCTCATCCGTGTACTGCCAGGAGTCTGCGGGATAAGACGCGCTGTTTTTGTTTTGGAAGATACCGTCTTCATACTGATAGTAAGTTTTGACGACTGCAAGCGCACCTTCCTTAGCCTGTAGATCATACTTGGTAAATCTGTCATAGGCTGACACAAGAAGAATGGTGAGACGGGCTGTTTCCCCGTGCACAAGGGCAGTGATAAAGTCATGCATTTTATCAGGGTTCTCCATATTTACCTGATTTTCGTTGTCGACCGCCGTGACGCCGTGTGCGCCAAGTTTTCGTGTGATTTCCTGTACAACGGCCAGATTTTTCCAATCGTAAGCGTCGGATGATTGGGCCTGTATGGCTTCTTCATAAATTTCCTGATAAAGCTGTACGGGGTCTTCGGTTTTTTCCTGTTCTGCGGCAATGCTTTTGGCGGGGGAGTCCTGCTCCGGGCAGGGGGAATTTTCGCCCGTATCCCGTCCACATCCTGAAAAGGTCAGAAGGAAGGTAGTGCAAAGAATGATAAATAACATATGTTTTTGAATGCGCATAATTAAGTATTCTCCTTTTTGTCGCTTTTAATATGTCATATTTTGAGAAAGCTGTCTACAGACTTTCCCAATTTTTAAGAAACGAAGACAGCGCGGCCGGGGAGATGATTTTTGGTGTTGCGAAAGCACGCCCGTTGTTATACAGTAGAGGAAAGCGTTTCTGTTGGGGAAAAAGTCAGGAGAAAAGAGATATGGATAGCAAAATGACCGGAAGAGAGGATGCCAAGGCCAACGATCTTTTTTTTACATGCAGTCTGATTGATTATATTGCAAGAAAAACAAAGAACAGAAGAGTTGACGTTGTGGATATGCTGGGCAGGGCCAGTATTGAGAAAATATATGAACTTGCCGACGTCTATCACAGCGATAACATTGACACTGTCAGCGATGACTTTATTGCATCTGCAAAGATTTCGGCGGGAAAGTTTGATAATGTGGGCGAGGCGAAATACGCGGTTCCCAGTCACTGGGATATTGGAAAGGTCTACAAACGCCTGATCCTTGGCATTGCCCGTGAAAAAGGGATTGATGTTATGGATGCCTTATTGGAGGCCTATCATTCTTTTGTCAGTGAAAAAATTGACGATTACAACAGCAGTTTTTATTATGACGCGCCGCAGAACATATTAAATGCGTTTCTGGACGGCAGGATCGAGTGAGCGGCAGCAGATATGACAAAGAAAGCGCAGGGACCATACAGATGGAAGCATACACAGATTTTGCACAGGTTTACGATGAGCTGATGGACGATACCCCTTACGAGGAATGGTGCGGGTTTCTGATGGAGCTGTTTCGGAAATATGGGGTGGATGACATTTCTAAAAACGACAGACATGTCATAAATGACAATGACGTCATAAACAGAAATCTCAGCCAGGAGCGCAACACAGTCCTTGACCTTGGCTGTGGGACGGGCACACTGACACAGATGCTTGCCCGCAAAGGATATGATATGATCGGTGTGGACAACGCGCAGGAGATGTTGCAGATTGCCATGGACAAGCGGGAACAGTCCGGCCTGTCCATCCTTTATCTGTTGCAGGATATGCGGGAATTTGAACTTTACGGCACGGTTGGAGCGGTGGTCAGCGTCTGCGACAGTTTAAATTATCTTCTTGAGGAGGCGGATATTGTACAGACTTTTCGGCAGGTCAACAATTATCTGTACCCTCAGGGGATTTTTATTTTTGATTTTAACACCGTCCATAAGTACGCCGATGTGATCGGC
Organism: uncultured Lachnospiraceae bacterium; assembly: GCA_947037115.1. Lineage (GTDB taxonomy): Bacteria > Bacillota > Clostridia > Lachnospirales > Lachnospiraceae > UBA3282. The sequence goes on along the minus strand of CAMQTN010000036.1, from coordinate 17,295 downwards.
GATGCCACCATTGCGGAAAACCGCGGGGATTGCAGTTTTATCTGGGAAAACTATTATCATGAGGAGCAGGAGATCAACGAGTACGACCTGACGGTTTTTGTGGCGGAGAGAGGAAACGTTTCCGAAGCGGACAGAGCGGATGGGGATGCGGCCAAGCCCGACGGAACCTCGGCGCAGGGCGTACTGTTCCGGCGGTTTCAGGAGGTGCACTACCAGCGGGGCTACCGGCTGGAGCAGATGCGGGGGCTTCTGGAAAGGGCGGGACTGGATTTTGTGGAGGCGTTTGACGCCGATACGCACAAAGAAGTGACGGCGGAAAGCGAACGGATCTACGTGGTGGCGCGGAAGGGAGCGGATACGGCGGCGAATCAGAAGGTGGAGAGATAGCGGAATTGGTTTTCAAATGACACGTTGGAAGAAAGGGACAGACGACATGGCAGATTATATGGTGCGGGCGACCGCAGGTGATGCGCAGATACGCGCCTTTGCAGTGAATGCGGGAGAACTGGTGGAGACGGCAAGGGCGGCTCATGATACAAGCCCTGTGGTGACGGCGGCTCTGGGGCGGCTTATGACAGGCGCGCTGATGATGGGCGGTATGCTGAAAGGGGCAGAGGACATTCTGACCTTGCAGATCAAAGGGGAGGGCCCGGTTCACGGCCTCACCGCGACGGCGGACGCGGCGGGCCATGTGAAGGGATATGCGGACAACCCGCAGGCCATGATGCCTCCAAACAGCGCAGGGAAGCTGGATGTGGGCGGTGTGATTGGCGCGGGCGTTCTGAATGTCATGAAGGATATGGGATTAAAGGAGCCCTATGCTTCCACGGTGGCTTTGCAGACGGGAGAGATTGGGGATGACCTGACTTATTATTTTGCGGCGTCCGAGCAGGTGCCTTCTGTCGTTGCGCTGGGGGTTTTGATGAATCGTGACAATACGGTGCGGCAGGCGGGCGGCTTTATCGTCCAGCTGATGCCTTTTACGCCGGATGAGGTGGTGGACCGTCTGGAAAAAAAGCTGGCCGGGCTTTCATCGGTGACGGCCATGCTGGAGGAGGGACACACGCCGGAGGGGATACTGGAGCTTGTGCTGGGAGAGTTCGGTGTGGAGATTACAGAAAAAACACCTGTTTCTTTTCAGTGTAACTGCAGCAGGGAGCGTGTGGAAAAAGTGCTCTTAAGCCTGGGGAAAAAGGAGCTGCAGGAGCTTGTTGACGAGGGAAAAGAAGTGGAGCTGCACTGCCATTTTTGTAATAAAAGATATGCTTTTCCTGTGGAGGAGGTCGATAGGCTTATGAAAGCGGGAGAACATACGGAACCTGTCACGGGAAAAGACAAATCTTGATTTAACAATTATTATATAGCGGGAAATGACGGAATGACAGAAAAAGGGCAGTGAAAAAACAGAAGAAAACACCCAGAACAGTACAGGTGTTATGGATAAAACAGTGATAAACAGGGAAAATTAATAAGATAGAAAAACTAAAAGAGGATTTAACGGAAAAAGGGAAGAGAGGCGCAGGGCAGAAGATGAAACATGGTTTTGTAAAAGTGGCGGCAGTGACACCGAAAGTCAAGGTGGCGGATCCCAACTATAATGCGAAAGTGATCAGCAAGGGAATTGAAGAGGCGGCGGAGCGGGGGGCCAAAGTCATTGTTTTCCCGGAGCTTTGCCTTGTGGGGTATACCTGCGGCGATCTGTTTTTACAGGAGCTTCTGCTCACCCAGGCGTTGGATGCGCTCTCGGAGGTGGCGGCGGCTACGGAAGGGACTGACGCCCTTGTTTTTGTGGGACTGCCGATTATAAAAAAACAGAAGTTATATAATGTGGCGGCTGTGCTGCAGGACGGGGAAGTCCTTGCCTTCATCCCGAAAAGATATATTCCTTCCTATGCGGAGTTTTATGAGACAAGACATTTTATGCCGGGAAATCTTTCGCCGGAACCTTTTTTATATGAGGATAAAGAAATTTCTTTCGGGACGGACATTCTCTTTCAGGTGGATGGGGTGCGGGGAATGACAGTGGGGTGCGAAATCTGTGAGGACGTCTGGGTACCCCAGTCCCCGGGGACGATCCATGCGTTGGCAGGGGCCACGGTGGTCGTAAATCTCTCCGCTTCCAATGAGACGGTGGGGAAGGATGTGTACCGTGAAATGCTGGTAAAATCCGCCAGTGCGGGACAGATTTCGGCCTATGTTTTCTGTTCTGCGGGGGAGGGGGAGTCAACCCAGGATCTGGTGTTCGGCGGTCACAACATCATTGCGGAGAACGGCACGGTGCTGGCCCATGAGAAGCGCTTATAAAAAGGAAACCTTTTTTCCGATATTGATATACACAGAAAATGCCAAGAGCGGCTCAGAATTGGCAAAGACGGTGAAAAAGTGCGGGAGCATCAGATCCTGCCTGTCCATATGGAGCAGGAGGAAACCATTGTGGAGAGGCAGTTTTCGGCACGGCCCTTCGTGCCCGACCAGACAGGGGAGAGGGAGAAACGCTGTGAGGAAATTTTGTCCATTCAGTCCTATGGTCTGAAAAAGCGGTATGAACATACGGGCTGCCAGTCGGCGGTGATTGGGATTTCCGGCGGTCTGGATTCCACCCTTGCTCTTTTGGTGACGGCGCGTACATTCGATTTGCTGGGCCTTGAGCGAAATAAAATAACTTCTGTAACTATGCCGTGTTTCGGCACGACGGACAGAACCTACGATAACGCCTGCAAGCTTGCCAAACTGCTTGGGACGACTCTGCGGGAGGTGGACGTCAGGGAAGCGGTGAACACCCATTTCCGGGATATCGGTCAGGATGCCGACTGCCATGACATTACTTACGAGAACGGGCAGGCAAGAGAACGCACGCAGGTGCTGATGGATATTGCGAACCAGACGGGCGGGCTTGTGATCGGCACAGGGGATATGTCGGAGCTGGCGCTGGGCTGGGCAACTTACAACGGGGATCACATGTCCATGTACGGGGTGAATGTGGGTGTGCCCAAGACGCTGGTGAGCCATCTTGTGCGCTATTATGCGGATACCTGCGGCGACGAGGCTCTCAGGGAGCTTCTGATGGATGTGCTGGATACGCCCGTGAGTCCCGAGCTTCTGCCTCCCGTGGACGGTGCGATTGCCCAGAGGACGGAGGATTTGGTAGGCCCTTACGAACTGCATGACTTTTTCCTGTATTATATGCTGCGCTGTGGATTCGAGCCTGCAAAGGTCTATCGGGTGGCCTGTATGGCTTTTGCGGGAATTTATGACGAAGACGTCATATTGAAGTGGTTAAAGACGTTCTATCAGCGGTTTTTCGCACAGCAGTTTAAGCGTTCCTGCCTGCCGGACGGCCCGAAGGTGGGAAGCGTTGCGCTCTCGCCCAGAGGAGATCTGCGGATGCCTTCGGACGCCTGTGGGAGGATTTGGCTGGAGGAGCTGGAGGGGCTGTAAAGGCCTCTCTGTTTGTTATTTTGTATTGACACGAAGAAGAGAAACGTGTATAATAAATCAAATAGGAGTAATCAATGAACCGTGCATTCGCACATTCGGGCAATTTCTGCCGCTTACTCAATACTAAAAAGCAAATAGCGGCAGAGGTAAGAGGTGAATGTATTTATGTGATATCCTGCAAAACGTAGCTTACCTTCTGCCAAAGGGAAAAGGAGGGTAATGCTTATGGAACACAGGATGCTTGAAAGAGGGGATATTTTCATGGCGATTGAGGGCGGAAAGTCCCGGATTTCGGCAGATATGGAGAACATGCCGGAGGGAAAGAGGCATACGGTAAAGGAGATCGAGGCGCTTGCAGAAGGGGAGCGGGCGGAGCTGATTGACGGGAAATTATACATGATGGCCGCACCCACACTGACGCATCAGGATATACTTGGCTGGCTCAATATGCGAATCAGGCTGTATATTATGGAGAAGAAGGGGATATGCAAGGTGCTCCCGGCCCCTTTTGCGGTCTATATCAAAGAAGATGATCATAATTATGTGGAACCGGATATCTCAGTGATTTGTGATGAGGATAAGTTGGATGAAAAGGGGTGCCACGGGGCTCCGGACTGGGTGGTTGAGATTGTCTCGCCGTCGAGTAAGGTTATGGATTGTGTCAGAAAACGTTCCCTGTATGAGACGGCAGGTGTAAGGGAGTATTGGATTGTTGATCCGGAAGAGAAAAGTGTTTTGGTGTATGATTATACAAACGGCGCTTCGAAACGGTATTCCTTTACAGATCAGGTGAGAGCGGGGATTTATGAAGACCTGTACATTGATTTCAGGGAGCTGGGGTGAGGAAAAGACGGAAAAAGTAACCTGCTTACCAGCAAAACGGCCGGCTTTTTTCAAAGCTGGCCGCTTTTTAAGCTGTCCCCATTACTCCGTATCCACATCCCCATCGTTTTCGTAAGCCTTTTCCAGCGACGTGGTGATGGCGTCCAGAAGAATCATGGAAGTGTATTTACTGTCGTCAGGGTATGTAATCCCTTCCAGACTCTGGTTTTTGATGATCTGGTCAGCGAGATCCTCGAAGGAAGGCTGGATGAGAGGATACATGGTCGTGACGGCCTCATCCAGATTGACCAGACGGATGGCGTTGATATTCTTTTCATCAACGGTCACCTCGATCTCCACTACGTTGTCGTTTAAGATCAGCGAGGTCGTATATACGCCGGGCACGTAGGTGTCTGTGGTGGTCTGCGTCACGGTGGACATGGTCTCCTGCTTCTTATCTTTGGGAAGAAACATGATGATGAGCAGGATGATAAAAAGGATACCGAGAGCAGCGAAAATGCCGGTATATATTAACTCTTTTACATGAAGCACGACAATTTTGGTTTTAGAACTCATACAAATATCCCCACAGTGATTCTTTTTTTATCAGTTTATGTGGCAGCCGTACAGTTTATGCGTAGCATTTTAAGTCTGCCTGTGGTCTGTATGGGGTTGACAGGAGAACTCGCAAACTGGTATTATGATACGGGACAAGGGCGTTCTTACAGGAAAAGAGCGCCCTTTTTTGCGCGTATAAGCACAGACAGGGGCCGTGCGGGACATGAGCCATGCGGACAGGGGCGGATGTTACGAAAGGCTTATATGCAATTGGGAAAGCTGAGAGAAATGGAAAGGCGGGTATCGCATGAGAAAGAATGACAGCAGACAGGATATTATAAAACTGGTTGAGGAGGAGGACGTGGAGTTTATCAGACTGCAGTTTACGGACATTCTCGGCAATCTGAAAAATGTGGCGGTAACGGCAGCGCAGCTGAAAAAGGCGCTTGACAATGAGTGCATGTTTGACGGCTCTTCCATCGCAGGATTCACCGATGTGGAAGATTCGGATATGTATCTGTATCCCGACTGGGGCACGCTTGCAATTTTTCCGTGGAGGCCCCAGCAGGGCAAGGTGGCGCGGCTGATATGCGATGTGTACCGTTCCGACAGAAAGCCCTTTGAGGGAGATCCCCGGTATGTGCTGAAACGGGCCATCAGGGAGGCGGAGGATATGGGATACACATTCCGCGTGGGGGCAGAGTGTGAGTTTTTCCTCTTCCATCTGGATGAAAACGGTATGCCTACTACGGTGAGTCATGAAAAGGCGGGCTATTTTGATGTGGGGCCGGTGGATCTGGGGGAGAATGCCAGAAGAGATATGGTGCTCACACTGGAAGATATGGGGTTTGTGGTGGAGGCGTCCCATCATGATGTGGCGCCGGCCCAGCACGAGATCAGTTTTCTCTATGATGAGGCCCTTGCCACAGCCGACAACATTATGACGTTTAAGCTGGCTGTCAAGACGATTGCGCGCAGGCATGGCCTTCACGCCACTTTTATGCCAAAACCCAAATATGGCATGAACGGATCGGGCATGCACATCAATATGTCCCTTTTGAAAGACGGCAAAAATATCTTCGCAGACGGGAGCGGTAAGAATGGTCTGAGCCGGGAAGCCTACGCCTTCCTGGCAGGGATTATGGAGCATATACGGAGCATGACGGCGGTCACAAATCCGATTGTAAATTCCTATAAGAGACTGGTGCCGGGTTTTGAAGCGCCGGTGTATATCGCCTGGAGCGCCACGAACAGAAGCCCGTTGATCCGGATTCCTGCGGCTTCGGGGGATGCGGCACGGATGGAGCTTCGCTGTCCCGACGCGGCGGCTAACCCTTATCTGGCGCTGGCGGCCATTTTGCGGGCCGGACTGGATGGTATCAAAAGACAGGCGGCCGCGGCGGAGAGCGTGGACTGCAATATCTTCCGCATGAGCGAAAAGGAACGGCAGGAGAGGGGAATTGAGGAACTTCCCGGCACGCTGATGGAGGCCGTCTCCTGCATGGAGAAGGATGAATTTATGAGGGAGACGCTGGGAGACCATGTGTTTGAGAAATATATTGCCCTGAAAAAGGAAGAGTGGAACCGTTACCGCAGCCAGATTACTGATTGGGAGATCAACGAATACCTGAATCAATATTAAATAACACTCGATACGAAAGAGGGGAGGTGAGCGTGTGATCAACATGATAGTAGTCCTGCCAAAGCCGGAGGACGCCAGGGGCATCCGCAATCTGCTGATGAAAAACGGATTTCGGGTGGACAGTGTGTGTACCACCGGGGCTCAGGCGCTTAGCAGGATGGACGACTTAAATGACGGCCTTGTGATTTGCAGTTACAGGCTGCCGGACATGATGTACAGCGAATTGCACGCCTGCCTCCCAAAGGGGTTTGAGATGCTGCTGCTTGCCTCAGCCAATACCCTGCAGGAATGTGACTGCCGGGATATTATGAGTCTTTCCATGCCCCTTAAAGTACATGATCTGATCAATACGGTGGATATGATGGCGCAGGCCATCGAGCGGCGCAGAAGGCGGGCCAGACAGCGCCCGAAAGAGCGCAGCGCGCAGGAGGAAAGTCTGATTCAGGAGGCCAAGGAGCTTTTGATGAACCGAAACCATATGACGGAGGAGGAAGCCCACCGTTATCTGCAGAAATGCAGTATGGACAGCGGTACGAATCTGGTAGAGGAGGCACGCATGGTACTTGTGATGATGAGGACATAGCCGTCACGCTGATCCTGCGGCCTGTACAGGGTAGCGTTTTTGCGGATATGGATGTATACTGAGAAAAGGCTGGAACCAATCTGAGGGCCAGACGGAAAGAAAGGAATGGAAAACGGCATGAAATTCACGAAAATGCAGGGCTGCGGGAATGACTATGTCTATGTTGACGGCGGGACACAGCACATTCCCGTGCAGGAGAAACCGGCGCTTGTACGGCGCCTAAGCGACAGACATTTCGGCGTCGGCGGGGACGGGGTGATCTTTATCAATCCCTCTGACGAGGCGGATTTTGAGATGGAAATGTACAACGCGGACGGCACCCGGGCAGAGATGTGCGGAAACGGCATCCGCTGTGTGGGCAAGTTTGTCTATGACAAGGGACTCACGGACAAAACTGACATTACTGTCATAAGTGCGGGAAAGGTAAAGTATCTGACACTTTTTGCGAAAGACGGGAAGGTGGAGACCGTGAAGGTCAATATGGGCGCGCCCGAGCTTACGGCGGCTCTGGTACCGGTGCTCTGTGACAGGGAACGGGCTGTTGACGAGCCGATTCAGGTACAGGACAGAGTGTACAGGATGACCTGTGTATCCATGGGGAATCCCCATGCGGTGGTGTTTATGGATGATGTGGAGTCGCTTGCCATAGAAGAGACCGGTCCCTGCTTTGAGAACCACGAACGGTTTCCGAAGCGGACAAACACCGAGTTTGTGAAGGTGATTGACAGAAATACCGTGCAGATGCGGGTCTGGGAGCGGGGGACGGGAGAGACGCTGGCCTGCGGCACAGGAGCCTGCGCCACGGTTGTTGCCTGTGTCCTAAACGGGTTCACCCAGGAAACCGTCACCGTGAAACTGCTGGGTGGAGACCTCACCGTTACCTGGGACAGGGAGGCGGATCTGATTTATATGACGGGGCCTGCCACTACGGTTTTTGAGGGCGAAATCATATATTAAAAACGGACGTTATTTATGTGAAAAGTGCTGCTTACGCCTTTTTCGCAGACAAATATAAGCAGGAGCGTTTCCATTACGTGAAGCCTCCGGAATGGAGAAGCATATGATTAAAGTAAATGACAATTATCTGAAATTACCCGGGAGCTATCTTTTTTCCACCATCGGGAAGAAGGTGAACGCTTACATGGCGGCCAACCCGGACAGGAAGGTGATCCGGCTGGGGATCGGTGATGTGACAAGGCCGCTTTCGCCAGCCATTATCGACGCCATGCACAGGGCGGTGGACGAGATGGCGGATGAAAAGACGTTCCGCGGTTATGCGCCCGATCTGGGGTATGAATTTCTGCGGACTGCCATTGCGGACAACGACTATAAGGCGAGAGGGTGTCAGATTGAGGCGGACGAGATCTTTGTTTCCGACGGGGCAAAGTGCGATTCCGGCAACATTCAGGAGATTTTTGCCACGGACAATAAGATTGCGGTCTGTGATCCCGTGTATCCGGTATATGTGGACACCAACGTGATGGCGGGAAGGACAGGTACTTACGATGGGACGACGGGGAACTGGAGCGACGTGATTTACATGCCCTGTACGGAGGGAAACGGCTTCGCACCGGAGCTGCCGGAGACTGTGCCGGATCTGATCTACCTGTGTTTTCCCAACAACCCTACCGGCTCCACGATTACAAAGGCGCAGCTGCAGGAGTGGGTGGATTACGCCAACAAAAACGGTTCCGTGATCATCTACGATGCGGCCTACGAGGCTTATATTTCCGAGGCGGACGTGCCTCACAGCATTTACGAGTGCGAGGGGGCGAGAACCTGTGCGATTGAGCTTCGGTCTTTTTCCAAGAATGCGGGCTTTACCGGTGTGCGTCTGGGCTTTACCGTGATCCCCAAAGAGCTTAAGGCGGGGGATGTGTCCCTGCACGCGCTCTGGGCGAGGAGACACGGCACCAAGTACAACGGCGCGCCCTATATCATTCAGCGGGCGGGCGAGGCGGTCTACAGTGAGGCCGGCAGGAGAGAGACAAAGGAGCTGGTGGCTTATTATATGAAGAATGCGGCCTATATTCTGAACGGCCTGAAATCTGCGGGTTTTCAGGTGTCCGGCGGCGTCAATGCGCCGTATATCTGGCTGAAAGCGCCGAAGGGCATGACAAGCTGGGAGTTTTTCGACTATCTGTTGGAGAAAGCCAATGTGGTCGGCACACCCGGTTCCGGCTTCGGGCCCAGCGGCGAAACCTATTTCAGGCTGACAGCTTTTGGAAGCTATGAAAATACGGTGGAGGCAGTGGACCGGATTAAGGGGCTGTCAATTTAGGGAAGCGTTGATTCAGTCAATGCATCCCTGGAGCTTTGGGGATGCATACGGATTTGCATAGGAATATGCCGCTTCAAAAAACCGGTGCGGGAAAGGGATGGGCTTTATGGATGTTTATTTACTCCGTCATGGGGAGACTGACTGGAACAGGACGGGACGGCTGCAGGGACATGCAGATACCGTTTTAAACGAATACGGGAGGGCGCAGGTCAGGGACACGGTGAAAAAGCTGTGTGATTCGTGCGTCCGTGTGGATGCGGTTGTTTCAAGCCCTCTGAAGCGGGCACGGGAAAGTGCGGAGATTGCAGCGGCTATGCTGGATTATCCCGCAGAAGAGATCGCGGTGGAGGCGCTTTTGATCGAGCGCGGTTTTGGCGAGGCGGAAGGAATGACGCTTGCGGAGGGAGAAAAGAAGTATCCCGGCTATAGCTTTCCGGGCATGGAGCCACAGAAGGAACTGACACAGAGGGCCGGACAGGCTTTTGAGAAGGTTCTCGGAGACTTTCAGGGGGTACAGAGCATTCTTCTGGTGGCTCATGGAGCAGTGCTGTTTGCGCTGCTGGAGGCGGTTCTGGCGGAGCCGATTTACTATAATGGGCGCGCAGCCTGCCTTCCTCAGGGCAGTATTTACCGGATCCGCCATGAAAAAGGAAAAAACAGCCTTGCCGTGTATGAGGAAGAGACGAGGGCTTTTATGGAGACGGATGAGGAGCAGCTTGGCCGGCTGGTGAAAGTCTATATGTAGGTTTTGCTTACAGGTATAACCGTTGTCTTTTTTGACGTACACAGGCTGTTTTTGTGATAAAACACTTGCATCTTGGAAAGAATTATGTTATACATGTATACAAGGATGTAGAAACGGTTCAAAATGACAGGAGCCGGATCTACGGAACAAATGCAGTGAAGGAGACTCACCCTGAGGGAAGCGACAGGAATACGGCGTCACCGACTGAGAGCGCTGTTTGTGAAAGCCAGGGACGGGAACACTCCGGAGCAGACTGCCTGAGCCCCGCAGCAGAAGCGGAGAAGTTTAGAATATGACATATATGTTATTAAACAGGTTAGGGCAGTACGTTACACGCGTTAAGTGTCAGAGTGGGCGAAGCGATTACAAATCTTGTCAGAGATCTCGGTTTGCCAAGGCGGGTGGTACCGCGGATAAGTGAAATTGTCCGTCCCGGAGTACAGAAATGTGTTCCGGGGCGGTTTTGCGTCTTATGACACAAAACCGCCCTGTGGATGCGCACATGGAATCACGGAAAGGTGGTAGGAGACTATGACAATCAGGAATAAGTACAGAGACGTAACTTTACAGGAAATCAGCGAGGGCGACATCGGGAAAGAGCTTCGTGTGGCGGGCTGGATCGAGAACATCAGGGATCACGGCGGCGTGTCCTTCGTGGATCTGCGGGATATGTATGGCGTGCTGCAGGTGGTGATGCGTGATACTTCCCTGCTGGAGGGCCTGTCCAGAGAGATGAGCGTTTCCATTGAAGGGATGATCGAGAAGAGGGATGAGGAGACTTACAACCCCAGAATTCCCACGGGCACCATTGAGCTGGAGGCCCATGGCGTGGATGTGCTGGGCCGGGTGTATAAGCCGCTTCCATTTGAGATCATGACTTCCAGAGAGACCAGGGAGGATGTGCGCCTGAAATACCGCTACCTTGACCTGCGCAACCAGAAAGTAAAGGACAACATCATTTTCCGTTCTCAGGTAATTGCCTTCCTGCGGGAAAAGATGACGGAGCTGGGGTTTTTGGAGATTCAGACCCCGATTCTTTGCGCGTCCTCCCCGGAGGGGGCCAGAGACTATATTGTGCCCTCCAGAAAATATAAGGGCAAGTTTTATGCCCTGCCTCAGGCGCCGCAGCAGTTTAAGCAGCTTCTGATGGTGTCCGGGTTTGACAAATATTTCCAGATCGCCCCCTGTTTCCGGGATGAGGACGCCAGGGCTGACCGTTCCCCGGGCGAGTTTTACCAGCTTGATTTTGAGATGAGCTTCGCTACGCAGGAGGATGTTTTCAAAGTAGGGGAGGAAGTGCTATCGGCCGCCTTTGAGAAATTTGCGCCGGAAGGTTCTGCGGTGACGAAAGCGCCCTACCCGGTTATCAGCTATAAGCAGGCGATGCTGGAGTTTGGCACGGATAAGCCGGATTTGAGAAATCCTCTGCGGATCATGGATCTGACGGAATTTTTCCAGAACTGTACCTTTAAACCTTTTCAGGGCAGGACAGTCCGGGCCATTAGGGTGCATGCAAAGATGTCCAAGGGATTTCACGAAAAGCTGTTAAAGTTTGCAACTGATATGGGGATGGGCGGACTCGGTTATCTGGAAGTGGCTGAGGATCTAAGCTACAAGGGCCCCATCGACAAGTTTATTCCCGCGGAAAAGAAGGGAGAGCTCAGGGAACTGGCAGAGCTTGCCGCAGGCGATACGATTTTCTTCATTGCGGATAAGGAGGAACGGGCGGTTTATTACGCGGGGCAGATCCGCACAGAGCTGGGGCAGAAACTTGAACTGATCGAGAAAAACGCCTATCGGTTCTGTTATATCAACGATTTCCCCATGTTTGAGAGAGACCCGGAGACGAAGCAGATCGGTTTCACCCACAATCCGTTCTCCATGCCCCAGGGCGGTCTGGAGGCCCTTGACGCCAAAGATCCGCTGGATGTGCTGGCCTATCAGTATGATATCGTCTGCAACGGCGTGGAGCTTTCCTCCGGCGCGGTGCGGAATCATGATATGGAGATTATGGAGAAGGCTTTCGCCATCGCGGGGTACGATGAGGAGACTTTGAAAACCAAATTCGGCGCACTCTACAATGCGTTCCAGTTCGGTGCGCCGCCCCACGCAGGCATGGCGCCGGGTGTGGACCGTATGATTATGCTGCTTCGGGGTGAGGAGAACATCAGGGAGGTTATCGCATTCCCCATGAGCGGGTCTGCGCAGGATCTGATGTGCGGTGCGCCGGGAGATGTGACGGAACAGCAGCTTCGGGAAGTGCATATTAAGGTGCGCGCGTAAGCCGACGCGGATGTAACAGCCTGCGCCACTGGGATGAGCGCGTGATCCTTCCGGTACGGAAAAGGATTGCAGCATCTGAGAGATCAGGAAGAAAGGGAGTCATTATGGCAAATGTGATAAGCGATGAGACAATAGAATATGTAGGGATTCTCGCCAAGCTGGAATTGTCAGATCAGGAGAAGGAGCAGGCCAAGTCAGACATGGGCAGGATGCTCGATTATATCGATAAGCTGGGCGAGCTGGATACGGCAGATGTGGAGCCCATGTCCCACGTATTTCCCGTGCAGAATGTGTTCCGCGAGGACGTGGTGTCGAATGGAGATGATAGAGAACGGCTGTTATCTAATGCGCCGCAGGAGAAGGACGGGATGTTTATGGCGCCGCGGACATTCGACTAGAGTGAAAAGAGCTTCTAAAGTTTCACCCATTATTGGAAAGGAAAGAGCGTTACATGAATATGACAGACATGACCGCGGTACAGCTCTCGGCGGCAATCAGGGCGGGAGAAACCACCGCTGTGGAAGCAACGGAGGCTGTGCTTGCAAGAATTGAGGAAGAAGATAAAAAATACAACTGTTATGTAACGGTAGACAGGGAAGGCGCGCTGGCCCGGGCAAAGGAAGTACAGGCGCAGATAGAGGCGGGAGACCTTGTGGGGCCTTTGGCGGGTGTGCCCGTTGCGCTGAAAGACAATCTCTGTACACAGGGACTGCTCACCACCTGTTCTTCTAAGATTTTGCATAACTTTGTGCCCACTTACACGGCGGAAGCTGTGAGAAACCTGATCAGGGCGGGGGCAGTGATTCTGGGAAAAACCAATATGGACGAGTTTGCCATGGGTTCCACCACGGAGACCTCGGCTTTCGGGCCGACGAAAAATCCCAGAAATGCAGAGCATGTGCCGGGCGGATCGTCGGGCGGATCTGCGGCGGCGGTGGCGGCAGGGGAGTGCGTTTACGCCATCGGTTCCGACACGGGCGGTTCCATCAGACAGCCGGCTTCCTACTGTGGCGTTGTGGGGATGAAACCCACTTACGGCACGGTGTCCCGCTACGGGCTGATTGCCTACGGTTCTTCGCTGGACCAGATTGGCCCGCTGACAAAGGATGTGACGGACTGCGCTGCGGTTCTGGAAGTGCTGGCGTCTCACGATGAGAAGGATTCCACTTCCGTCACCAGAGACGATACCGACTTTACTTCGGCCCTGACAGAGGATGTGGAGGGGCTTCGCATCGGCGTCCCCAACGATTATCTGGGAGAGGGACTGGACGAGGAAGTGAAAACGGCCGTTTTACAGGCGGCGGAGGTATTGGAGAAAAAGGGCGCTATGGTGGAGCGGTTTGACCTGAGTCTGGTGGAGTATGCGATTCCGGCTTACTATACCATAGCGGCGGCGGAGGCCAGCTCCAATCTGGAGCGTTTCGACGGCGTCAAGTACGGCTATCGGACAGAAGAATACGCGGGACTTCACAATATGTACAAAAAATCCCGTTCCGAAGGTTTTGGCGAAGAAGTGAAACGACGCATTATGCTGGGCTCTTTCGTTTTGAGTTCCGGTTACTATGACGCGTACTATCTGAAAGCGCTGAAGGTGAAAGCGCTGATTAAGAAGGCGTTCGACGAGGCTTTCGCGAAATATGATATCATTCTTGGCCCTGTTGCGCCCACAACGGCGCCGAAGCTGGGAGAGAGTCTGGCTGATCCGATCCGGATGTATCTGGGAGATATCTATACCATAGCCGTCAATCTGGCGGGACTGCCGGGTATCAGCGTTCCCTGTGGACAGGACAGTAAGGGGCTGCCCATCGGATTACAGATGATCGGGGACTGCTTTCAGGAGAAAAAACTGATTCGGGCAGCATATACTTATGAATTGTGCCAGAAGAAGCGCTAAATACACGCAGCGGAGGCTGCTTCGTAAAGAACTTCTGAGTCTCACACGGGAGAATAACGAAAATGCGTCATTTTCCGGGAAATGGAGGATACTATGTATAAAGAATACGAGACAGTGATCGGCCTTGAGGTGCATGTGGAGCTGGCCACCAGGACAAAAATATTCTGCGGCTGTTCCACCGCTTTCGGCGCAGAGCCCAACACCCAGACCTGTCCGGTCTGCACGGGAATGCCCGGTTCTTTGCCGGTTTTAAACAGGCAGGTTCTGGAATATGCCATAGCTGTGGGACTTGCCACAAATTGTGATATTACCCGATATTCGAAATTTGACAGGAAAAATTATTTTTATCCGGACAACCCGCAGAACTACCAGATTTCCCAGCTCTACCTTCCCATCTGCCGAAACGGCGGCGTGGAGATAGAGACGGCCGGGGGCGGTGTTAAGACGGTGGGCATCCACGAAATCCACATGGAGGAGGACGCCGGAAAACTGATCCATGACGAGTGGGAGGACTGCTCGCTGGTGGATTACAACCGTTCCGGGGTGCCCCTCATTGAGATCGTTTCCGAGCCGGATATGCGGAGTGCAGAGGAGGTCATCGCCTATCTGGAGAAACTCCGTCTGGTCATCCAGTATCTGGGCGCATCCGACTGTAAACTGCAGGAAGGCTCCATGCGTGCGGATGTGAACCTCTCCGTCAGGGAGATGGGGACGAAAGCGTTCGGCACCAGAACGGAGATGAAAAACCTGAACAGCTTCAAGGCGATCACCAGAGCCATTGAGGGGGAGAGAGAACGGCAGATCGAGCTGATTGAGGCGGGGGAGAGCGTAGTGCAGGAGACCAGAAGATGGGACGACGCAAGGGGGGAGTCCTACGCCATGCGAAGTAAGGAGGATGCCCAGGATTACCGTTATTTTCCTGATCCCGACCTTACCCCGGTCAGCGTAAGCGATAAGATGCTGGATGAAATCCGGGCCAGACAGCCGGAGTTTCGGACCGAGAAGATGAAACGGTATAAGGAGGAGTTTGACATTCCCGCATATGATATCGAGATTATCACGGGAGAGAAGCCTCTGGCGGATATTTTTGAGGCCACTGTGGCCCTCGGCAGCCAGCCCAAAAAGGTTTCCAACTGGCTGATGGGCGAAACGCTGCGTCTGATGAAGGAGAGGGAGAAGGATGCTTCCGATCTATGCTTTTCGCCGGAAAATCTGGCAAAGCTGATTGCGCTCACAGACGCAAAGGTGATTAACAGCTCGGTGGCCAAGGAAGTTTTTGAGGTTATGTTCGAGAAGGATATCGACCCCGAAAAATATGTGGAGGAGAAGGGCTTAAAGACCGTCAACGACGAGGGCGCGCTGAAAAAGACCGTGGAAGATGTGATCGCGGCGAACCCGCAGTCCGTGGAGGATTACCGGAACGGTAAAGAAAAGGCCATTGGGTTCCTTGTGGGACAGACCATGAAGGCCATGAAAGGGAAAGCCGATCCCGGTGCGGTGAACCGGATGCTGAAAGAGCTGTTATGAGATTTTTGCTGTAATGCAGAAGGAGACTGACTGAAAAGTCAATTTCCTTCTGCTTCTATATATGCCAGAAATTGCAGAGCCAGATCAGGGTTTTCTACCGAGAGCGGAATCCCGATCACCACTTCGGAAGGATAACCCTGAAAGCTGTAGTTCTGTTCTGCAAGATAGGTGTAGTAACCTGCATCGGCTATCTTATTTCCTGAGTCTGGAATACGGACCCCAACAGCCACAGGCTTTTCCATGGTGGAGGGATCGCTGTGGTCGATGACTTTTTCATAAATTTCTGCCTGCGCGGCTTCCATTTCCGCCAAAGTGTCGCCGGTTTCCGCGTCGAAGGCGGCGGCGTCCGTATAATAGAGAAAGTCTTTATAAGGTGCAAGCTCGTCTTCGCTGAAAGTATCGGTGAGCACATAGAAATTTCCCAGAGCGGCGTAGCTTTCAAAGGTCTCTGTATCTGCCACGATGGCGTGGATATCCCCGATCTGCATCATGGCCGCCATTTTCTGACGGTTGGCCACATCGTACTGGGAGCCGCCGTCGTCGGATATGGAGACAGAGGTGTCGATGTATACCTGATAGGACTCCGGATCGATTTCTGCGTAGGACTGAAATTCATCTGCCCATATGACAGAAGTGTCATGATTTTCTTCCGTGGACGCCGCATTCAAAAGGACCGCGTAAAAGGCGAAGGGTTTGTTGGAGCGGTAGGAGTTGATGAAGGCTATGACAAAGGCGATAACCAGAATGGCAGCGATGGTGTGTATTTTGTAATAGTCCCAGAAGTAGGCGAGCTTTTCCTTAAAGCTCATGGTGGCAAAAGCTTTCTTCTGCTGTTCCCTGATTT
This sequence comes from uncultured Lachnospiraceae bacterium, assembly GCA_947037115.1. GTDB lineage: Bacteria > Bacillota > Clostridia > Lachnospirales > Lachnospiraceae > UBA3282. The sequence continues at coordinate 678 of CAMQTN010000036.1, read as the reverse complement.
CTTCTACGATAGAGTCCTGTGATGACATAGCGTATTCTCCTCATTGTTTTCGTCCGGTGATCCTGTTTCTTCTATATATGATAAGGAGTCCGGAAATAGATGTCAATGAAGGGAATCTGGTGTTTGTGTGAAATTTTCATAAACAGGCGGGGTATAAGACGGTGGCGTCTATTTTGGATGATTAATGGAGTTACGCATGGTTAACAGTTCATAATAGTCCAGCAGCGCATCAATATTGTGCCGGTCTAATTCCAGGGTGGTATTCATGAGATCGCTTATCGTATAGTCGGCGGATAAGCGTTTGTTGAGGGTACTGATATTTGCCTTGTACCGGGTTCTTTGTAAGAGATAATCCGTAGACACATCGTAGAAGTCCGCCAGCTTAATGAGCGTGTTGAGATCGGGTGTATGGACGCCTTTTTCGTAATTGGAAACGGTTGATACTGTCATGTTCAGATAGGCGGCAACCTCCTTTTGCAAAATTCCTCTTTCTTTGCGCAGTTTAGCCAGAAATTCTCCAAATTCCATTTCTTCTCCATGTAATTTCGCAGGGCGCAGGGCGCTCTGTGTTGTACGTGTGCAGACCCGTGCGCAGGCCGTATGTCACTTGAGTAACGCACAGGCAGCAGGGGTAAGTTTTCCCTGCTCGTTTATTAACAGATACAAATATATTTCTAC